>JAEUMA010000142.1 GCA_016793565.1 Rhizobiaceae bacterium | reverse complement strand
GCCGGTCTGCGCATCGATGGCGAACAGCCCGCCGGCGTCGTTCGTCAGGCGATAGGTGAGGGGAGAGGAATCCGGATCGGCGGCACTCGCCGTGATACCGACCGCCGCGCCAATCGCCGCATCCTCGGCAACCGAACCGCCGGCCTTGCCATCAGTATCAACAGGCGCGGAGGGGGGGTCATCTGAGGTGAACGTCAGCGTCCACGAGGCCAGTGATGTTGAGTCGAAATCGACGTTGTCGAGTGCGTAGAGAGTCCAAGTTCCGTTGGGATTGATATCGCCGAATACTGAGTTGAAGCTGCCACTGCCGCGGAATGGGGCGTAGGTGATCTCGCCGCTAAAGTCGGCGAATGCTGCACCCTCATAAACTGTGTCAGTGGGAAGGTAAGACAATCCATTGACGAGTGGCTGATTTACATCTGGGAGCCTGACCGTGCCGTCATCAGATATTGTGACGGTAAAATTAGAAATGTCGTCTGCGGATCCAACGTTTGACCAAAACACGAATGCAGTTTCATTGTCCGGAGCCACGAGCATTAAGTTCAGATCGCCGGGTGAGCCGGTAGTATAGTCTGTCAGCGTAACGGAAATTGAAAAATCTTCGCTGTCGATACCGGACACCACGACGCTTTGCGTGACCTGGTCATAGTCGTCTAGCGTAATGCCGGTCGAATTCGTAAAGCTCGTCGTCGCCATTTGTGTCCCCCAGTACTAGCGCTCAGCCACCATGGGGCCAGAGAATTGATGCAATGTCGAGTCCATCAAGCTTTGCCACAAACACCGTTATGCTTGTTCGTGGGCGGCACCGGACGCAGTCCAGGACCCTATCCCTTACTTTGCGGAAGCGAACTCGCTAGACCACACCCGCGAATCGCAGGCAGCCAAACGAGACCGCACCCCAAAACCCGATCTCCACCAGCCGCCACACCGCCCCTTGCGCTCGCGCGACGGGCTCCACGCCCACGTGGAACTGCACGTACTGCAAGTATTCGCCCTCCGGCCAGGGCCGCACACCCGTGTCCGGCCCCGGATCGATGAGTTTAGTCCACTCCCGGACATGCCCGAATTCGTTCACGGGGGATGTCGCCCCGCAATACGTTCGCCCGGTAAAGATGCCGCTCTGTCGGATCTCGATATTGCCAATTGGGTTCCTCCGCAGAAACGCGGCGGGCGACCCGACCAACGACGCCGGCAGTTCGGCATTGAGGATGCTCGCGATGGTGAACGGGCAACATGCCGACTACGGCAATGCCACCTCCTCGACCTGGTCCGGTGAGGCGTGGCCTTCCTCGAAAACAAACAGACGGCCCGCCACGCCCTCACGCCTCCCAGGACGTCAGCGCCTTCTCGGCTGCCGCCGGGTCGTCCTTGATGCGCAATACCGCCTGCCGTGACAGCCCGGTTGCCCGCGCGATCTCCGACGTCCCCGCGCCTGCCGCCAGCATGTCGGAGACCGTCCTGAAGGCGTCGGCTCTAGCTGGGCTTTCGGCCAAGGTACTTCGTTTCGGACGCCTTGGCTGCATTGATGCCGGCCCGCTGGGCTTCCTTGTCGGCCTCTGCCTGGGCCTGGGCCGCGGCAGCCATGGAGGCGATCAGGGCCCCGCTCCAATGATCGGCCGCACGGCGCTGCGGCTGGGCAGCCCTCAAATTTGAGCGGTGCTCTCGCAAGGATTTTAACGCGGGTTGCCCCCACGAGCGGACATTCTGGAAGCCGTACGTCCGATTGCCGGCTCCCCAATTTTCTTCAGAATGTTCCGGTCTCGGCAGGTCTCGAAGTCTTCGAGGTCTGTTTCTCCAGCCGCGCTCACCGTCTGCCGCAGCCGCACGAGAGTTCTTCGATACGGCGGCCCGGGGCTTGACCGCGCTCAACCGCAAGCGACGGAATTCATTATCTCGACCGCCGCCCGTCGACAACGACTGCCATCTATTCAATCGGCAGCACGCGACCTTCTTGTACGGTGCCCCAGACCAGAATGTCCTTGATCTTCATCGGATCGACCGTGACGGGATTGTCCGAAAGGATTGTGAAATTCGCTAGCTTGCCGGGCGCGATACTGCCGACATCCTTTTCCATCTGTAGTGAGTAGGCGGCATCGAGGGTAATTGCACTCAGCGCGCCAAGACGGCTGACACGCTGGCCCGGTCCGCGTACGTTGCCATCATTGGTGACCCGGTTCACGCCGCACCACATGAGAAACAGCGGCTGGCCGGGAGCCATCGGCATGTCCGAATGGAACGAGTACGAGATCCCGGACCTTTCGACATCGCCCATTCTGACCATCTCATCCGCGCGCTCGGGGTCGAGCCCGTTGGCGCGATAGTTGTCGGCGAGTGCGATCGGATAATATGGATTGCCGCTAACGATCGCACCCAGCCGTTTGATCCGCAGCACCTGATCGGGGGTTGAGATCGCAAAGTGGATGATCACGGTGCGATGATCGGGTCGCGGTCTGCGTCGCATGTTTAGCTCAAGCTGGTCGAGCACCAAGTCCAGCCCGGCATCACCGTTGACATGCACGTGGAGTTGATAGCCAAGATCCCAGTAGACGTGAAATGTTCGGGCAAAGAAATCGGGATCCATCATCCATTCACCCATATGTCCGTCTGTGTAGCCGCCCTTCATCTGCATCGCCTGGGAGAAGATCGCGCCATCGGCAAACAGCTTCACCTGCCTGGGGAGGTAGGCGGTCATGCCCTGGCCCCAGGTCAGCAGCTTCTCGCTTTCCTCGGCTACCTTGTCGTCCGGAAAAGCGCCGGTGATCGACTTGCCGTCCACGATAAAATAGAACCGGAAGGGCGAAGAGGCATCGCTTAGCACCGCGTTCTGGACGTCCTGCATATTCTTGGACGCGATGCCGCCGGGCTCGCAGCCGAGCGTCACGCCGTTGGCGTGATAATATGATTTCACGAACTCAAGCCCTGAACGTACCCTCTCGGGAGAGGCGATGGCTGAGGCGATCAGGGGCATGACGGCGAAAGCGCCCTGTTCCCAATAGTGAGCATTGCCGAAATCAGCCTGCTTCTTGGCGTTCTCGGGAAGTTTATCAAACCATTCCCTCGTCACGGAGTATTTCTGTTCGGCGACTGTGTTCAGGAAAAACTCATGGCCGGAGCGGTGCCAGACGATGATCGGCCGCGTCGTGCTGATGACTTCCAGGTCGGCCTTGGCAAGTTCGCCGTGAAAATACTGGTGATAGCCCCATGTCAGGAGGACTTCGTTTGGATCGTCCAGCTTGGCATTGGCCGCGGCGAGACGCGCAAGGTACTCTTCGCGATTATTCGCGGCCCTGGATGTACCGTCAGGCAGCACCCAGTCCTCGATCGCGATGATCTCGCTCGTCATGGTCAGCGCCGCCAGCATCGGGTGATCATGCTGGGCGATGAAGCCCGGCACGATGACCTTATCGGCAAAGGTCGTGTCCAGCTTGAACGGCTGGTCGCCAACGGCTGTCGTAAGCTCATCAAGCGACCCGACGGCAAGAATACGGTCGCCCACCACAGCGACGGCCTCGGCCGTTGGCCTTGCCGCGTCGAGCGTCACGATTTCCTTCGCGCGAAAGATCGTCACCTCCGGCAGCGCCAAAGCGAGTTGGTCAACGATGTCCTGCAAGGGCGAAGTCGCGGCCAATGCAGTGCCGCCACCTACCGTCTCGCAGACGAAGGCACCAGCCGCCATTGTCGCGGCGCCTTTCAGGATGTGGCGGCGGGACGGAAGCATCAGGCAACGCAGCGCTTCCGCGAACGCCGGGTTGCAGTTGATGCACATAGCTATTCTCCCCCTGTGGCGCAGACGCCTCGTTATTTCAGAGGCAAAAAGGCGTTGACGCCATTGATCCAGGTCAAAACCAAGCGGCGTCGATCGCTACTCCGGCCGCCCGGCGAGCCCAATTCCCGGTTTTTCTGAGGAGACAACGGCTGCTGCCCGTTGCGCTTGGTTCGGGGCATGCGCTTGGGCACTGCACATGAGGAAATTCCCACTCAGATGTCGCCCTCGGAGCAGCGCTCAGCCTCCCCGCACGTCTGCCGGAAGGCCTCCAACGCATCATCATGGAGCCACGCGCTGGTCTGCGCGGCCACGGCTTTGCACCTGACGAGCAGGCATTCCAGGCCGTCGATGATGAATTGCCTGTCGCTGCTCAGCGCTCGCTCGAAGAGGTTGCGGAGTTCCAGCATGGTCGCTTCGATCCCATGCTTGACCAGGACTGTTGGCCTCGGCGGGGGGCGCCATCACCCATGCGGTGGCCTTCTCCGGCTTCTCCATCTTCGCTGCCTCATCGGGGAAGTCGACCCGCATCCATGCAACGATGGTCTTGTGTTACTTCGACATGGCCTTCCCGATCTCTCGTTAGGACTTGAAGCGGCCGTTGCCGTGCATATGCCGTCCCGCCCCGACATAGGTCGCGAACACTCTCCGGCTCTCACTGGAGGTGAGTTGAAGATCGGGGGTGCTGTTTGCCTTCGCGGCTTGATGACGGGCTTCCTCGCCGGTGAGCCTTACGAACTTGGCTTGCACGCTGTTGATGGGTTTCCCGCCTTGAAGATGTCCTTCTGATTGCAGTGTCGCCAGCACGTTGAAGCGGTGATGTCCGTCGATCACGATTGGCCCCCCGTCATTGTCGTCGACGAATGCCAAGAGAAGCGGCGGCACGTCCGACACGGCCTTGTAGGACCACCGTAGGCGCTGCTTGTTTCTGTCGTCCAGTCGGTCTCCGACCTGCATGGTGGGGTCAGTACGGATAGCCCCAAGGTCGATCTCAAACGTGCCGGTGAAGGTGCCTTGGGGGAGCTTGTCGAGCCTGCTCCGTATCGCTTCGATTTTCATGGGAAGTCCGTCGTGGTTGCCACGTGCGCATGGCTGGCGGTGGGCCGAGGCCGGGGCGCTGGATGTTGAGTTGGTTGGTGGGGTCCCCTTATTGGGGGGGGAAATTGATCAGGCGCCGGTCGAACGCGGACGCAGGCCCTTGTCGATTGCCATGTTCGCCAAGGCATCGCGCCGCTCATTCAGTTCGTGGCCGGCATGTCCCCGCGTCCATTCCCAACGCGTCGGACGTACGCCCAGGAGGCCGTCCAGGACCTCCCATCGCTCCCGGTTCTTGACCGGCTTGCCGTCGCTCTTCCGCCAGCCACGTGCCTTCCATGCGGGAAACCACTCTGTCGCGCGCCCGCACCAGCCACTCACTGTCGGCCACGATGATCACGGGGACGGCCGGTTCCTTCAGGCAGGGCAGCACGTCGAGTGCCCCGACGATCTCCATCCGGTTGTTCGTGGTGTAGGGGTCGAAGCCGGAATACTCCCCCCGCGGATAACCTCCGCGCCGACTCCGGCGGGCTTGCGGGTCCACCGCCGGCACCCCGGCTCGCTGCGGCGAATTGCTTCTCCACGCCCGCATGAATGGCCGCGTACCGCTTCACCGCGTCTGCCTCCGATCGCACAAGGGGAATGACGGTCTCAGTCTTCCCAAGAGCTTCCCGAAGGGGAGGAGGCACCTTGCGCCGGCAGCGCTAGGAGCCGCCGCGCTGCTGAATGTGTGGCACGTTGTCATCATCCCGTGTACCCCTCGGTGTACCTTGGGGGAATTGCGGGGCCTTGGAAACGCTGGAAATACGGCTTTTTTTGTGCCTGAAAGTGGCTCCCCGGGCCGGATTCGAACCAGCGACCAACCGGTTAACAGCCGGTTGCTCTACCACTGAGCTACCGGGGAACATGGAGGCTCGTTGAAGAGTGGCCGCCTATAGCAACCTGTTGTGGCTTTGCAAAGACGTTTCGCGTCCTTTTTTGTGCGAGCCGCCTCTCCATATATCCTTGCGCCGATCACATCAGCCATCGGGCCCGCGTGCCGCCATGGAGAAAATTCGACCGCATGAACCCTCCCGACGCCGAACAGCCAGCCGCTCCCAGGCGCAAGGTCCATATATTCGGCCGGCAGATCCACATGCCGCGGTCGCGCTGGATGCGGGTTACGATCGGCGTCGTCCTCATGATTTTCGGCGTCTTCGGCTTCCTGCCGGTGCTAGGCTTCTGGATGATCCCTCTCGGGCTGCTCATTCTGTCCTACGAATTCGCCACGGTCAGGCGCTGGCGTCGGCGGCTCGCCGTCTGGTGGGAAAGGCGCAAGCGCAGCAAGGCGGACCCGACCGTCAGCTGACCGGCGTCTGGCCGGCAGGCGGGGCAGGGCGAACGGCGCACAGCATCCGCACCTCGTCTCTTGACGCCGAAATCGCGGCAACCTATGGGACCAGCGGGCTGTGAAGCCCAGGGGCCTCGTGGCGGAGTGGTTACGCAGAGGACTGCAAATCCTTGCACCCCGGTTCGATTCCGGGCGAGGCCTCCAAAACTTTCCGCAGACCCGGTTTTCGTCGTCCCGTCGACGCCGCCTCGTGATTTTGCCGAGGCCGTCGGTTCGATAGGGGCCGATCGCCGCACCTTTTCACGCCGCGCCCGCAGCCGGAAGCGGGCCCGTACCGGCGCAGGCGAGGCCGCCGGTTCGTCGAGCAGCACCGGTCTCCGACGAGATCCTGTGGATTGTCGAAGCCGCCTGCGCATTGACCCTCGGGTGGATTTTTGCCAGATCCGGAGCGCGTGCAGTGCGGTAAGGCGTTTCGGCGCGCGAGCAAGGATCGGGCTGACCATGACGGTGGATTTCAAAGACCTGCGCACTAAGATGGTCGACAATCAGGTGCGCACGACCGACGTCACCGAATTGCGCCTCATTTCGGCCATGCTGGACGTTCCCCGCGAGGCTTTCGTCGGCGCCGACCGGCGCGAACTCGCCTACATCGACGAGGACATCGCCCTGTCTTCGACCGGCGAGCCGCGCTTCCTGATGGAACCGTCACCCTTCGCCAAGCTGGTCCAGCTCGCGGCGGTAGGTCCGCAGGACGTCGTGCTCGACATCGGCTGCGCCACCGGCTACTCGGCCGCCGTGCTTTCGCGGTTGGCGAGTTCCGTGATCGCGCTGGAGAGCGACGCGACCCTCGCCCGCCAGGCGACCGACACGCTTTCGGCCCTGGGATACGACAATGTGGCGGTGGTCGAAGGGCCGCTCAAGGCAGGCTACGCCGCGGAAGGCCCTTATGACGTGATCGTTTTGGGCGGGGCCGTGGAGGAACTGCCCGAGGCGCTGTTCGGCCAGATGAAGGAAGGCGGACGCCTGGTCGCCGTCGTCGGCTACGGCAACGCAGGAGTGGCCAATCTTTATGTGAAGAACGCAGGCGTCGTCGGCCGCGCGAGGGGCTTCAACGCCGCGGTTAAGCCGCTGCCGGGGTTCCGGCGCGAGGCGGCTTTCGTATTTTGAGAACTTGTGTTGCACACGCAACACTACCAAATCACGATTCAGCCTGTACATTTCCCGCGCGCCAGCCGGGGACATGTTCCCGGGTGGCGGCTCCGGGGAGAGTCGCGGCGCGTCGTGGGTTTCGATCCAGGCGTGATTCTGCCGGCATTGGGACAGTGAGGTAAGTAGAGTGCGGTTCAGTTCTGGTACGATTGCCGGCGCGATGCTCGTCGCGGCGGTGGCTCTCACTCCCTCCCTGTCCGCAGCGGAAACGATCACCGGCGCATTGATCAAGGCCTATCAGAACAATTCGCAGCTGAATTCCGCTCGCGCCGGCTTGCGCGCCACCGACGAAGGCGTGGCCATCGCCAAGTCGGGCTGGCGGCCGAACGTGGTGGGCTCGTCGAGCTACAACTATTCCTCGCAGAACGGCACGAGGCTGACCACCGGTCAGTTCGGCGTGCAGATCCAGCAAAGCCTGTTCGACGGTTTCCAGACGCTGAACAACGTCGCCGCCGCCCAGGCGCAGGTGCTCGCCTCGCGCGAAAGCCTTCGCAACACCGAGCAGAACATCCTCTTCAACGCGGCCACAGCCTATATGGACGTGATCCGCGACCGGCATGTCGCCGAGCTTACGCAGCAGAACCTGCAGTTCCTGCAGGAGCAGGTGCGCGCCGCGCGCTCTCGTTTCGAGGTGGGCGAGGGAACGCGCACCGACGTTGCGCAGGCGGAAGCCAGCCGCTCCGCCGCCGAAGCCCAGCTGACCGCGGCCAAGGCGCAGGCACTGACTGCCGCCGCCACCTACCGCCAGATCATCGGCGACGAGCCGGGCAACCTGAAGGTGCCGGCCGTCATGAAGAAGCTGCTGCCGAAGAACCTCGACGCAGCCGTGGCCGTGGCTGCGGCCGAGCACCCGGCGATCCAGGCGAGCGAGCATCTGGTCGACGTCGCCGGCTTCTCGGTGAAATCGGCCGAGGGTTCGCTGCTGCCGCAGCTTTCCGCCAGCGCCACCGTCGCGCGCAATTATCGCAATACCTCGCCGGATACATTCGCGACCAGCGATGGGACCTACAATTCAGCCAGTATCGGCGCGACGCTCACCGTGCCGATCTACCAGGGCGGTCGCGTCTCCGCCGAGGTGCGCCAGTCCAAGGAGCAGCTCGGCCAGGCCCGCATCGAGGTCGACGTGAGCCGCGACCAGGTGCTGCAGGCGATTACCTCGGCATGGACGCAGTATATGGCGGCCATCCAGACGGCTACCGCGAACCGACAGCTCGTCGCTGCCGCTCAGCTCGCGCTCAACGGCGTCATCGAGGAACGCAATGTCGGCCAGCGCACCACGCTGGACGTCCTCAATGCCCAGGCAGACGTCATCAGCGGCCAGATCAGCCTCGCCAGCTCCGAACGCGACGTCGTGGTGGCGAGCTACGCCATTCTGTCGGCGATGGGCAGGCTCTCGGCCCGCGGCCTCGGCCTGCAGGTCAGCGAGTACAAGCCGCAGGAGCACTACGACGCCGTCAAGGACAAGTGGTTCGGCTTGCGCACGCCGGACGGACGCTGAGGGCAACCGCCAACTTCTCTCTATCCTGTTGAAATCAGAAGGCGACCGAGAATGGGGATTCTCAGTCGCCCGGGGGTCGGCTACGATTCACCCAACGATTCGATCCGCGACCATCGGGGGGCGGCGGGCATGTCACAGGGTAGCAGGGCGGCGGATTTGGTAATGGCATCGGCGAGCGGCGCGCAGCGCGAACCATCGATGGAGGAAATCCTCGCTTCGATCCGGCGGATCATCGAAGACAACGAGATGACCAGCCGGCGGCAGTCAGAAACCGAAACACCGCCGTCGCGCCCCGAGCACCGGACGGCAGCGGAAGTGGTCGAAGTGAGCGCCTTCCGCTCCGAATTGCGCACGCCCTTCGCTGATGTTTCGGCATCGCATTCCGAGCCGTTCGAGGCCTTTATGCGGACGCCCGTCGAAACGCGCCGCGACGAGGCGGAGGCGAACGATGAGGCTGTCCCAGCTTCGCCGCCGGCGCCTCTCGTGCGCGAATCCGGTCTCTCTTCCAGCCCGGCGCTGGCGGCGATGAGCGAGGAAATGGAGAAGGCTGCGCTGGAGACCGTGGAGGCCACCCTCGCAGCCGCTGTCGAAATCCCAGCCGAGGCCGAGGATATGCCTGCCGTCGCTTCATCAGAAGCGGCAAGGGGTGGCATCATCAGCGAGCGGACCGGCCGGCAGGTCGCGGCCGCTTTCGGCGAGCTCTCCGATGCGTTCGCCGCCAGCCGCAGGCGCAGCTTCGACGAGATCGCTGAGGAAATGATGCGGCCGATGCTGCAGGACTGGCTCGACAACAACCTGCCGACCATGGTGGAGCGCCTGGTCCGTGAGGAAATCGAGCGCATCGCGCGCGGGGCCTGATCCCGCGCGATCGCCGGAGAGGCAGGCGGGCCCGCTCTACCGTCGGGGCGGGCGCCAAGGTTGACTTGACTCCGGCCTTCGGATTTACACCGTGGCGACTGAATTTCGGATGCTGCGGGCCTTCCCATGCTTGAAAAAACCTACGACGCAAAGGCCGTCGAACCCAAGATTGCAAGTCTGTGGGAAAGCGAGGACGCATTTCGCGCCGGCGCCGGCGCCCGCGAAGGGGCGGAACCATTCACGATCGTCATCCCGCCGCCAAACGTCACCGGTTCCCTGCATATGGGCCATGCGCTCAACAATACGCTGCAGGACATCCTCATCCGATTCGAGCGCATGCGCGGCAAGAACGTGCTGTGGCAGCCGGGGATGGATCACGCCGGCATCGCCACGCAGATGGTCGTCGAGCGCCAGCTTGCCCAGGCCAAGGAATCGCGCCGCGATCTTGGCCGCGAAGAGTTCGTGCGCCGCGTCTGGTCGTGGAAGGAGCAGTCGGGCGGATCGATCATTCACCAGCTCAAGCGGCTCGGCGCATCCTGCGACTGGTCGCGCGAGCGCTTCACCATGGACGAAGGGCTTTCGAAGGCCGTCATCGAGGTTTTCGTCGCGCTGCACAAGCAAGGCCTGATCTACCGCGACAAGCGGCTGGTGAACTGGGACCCCAAGCTGCTGACCGCCATCTCGGACCTCGAGGTCGAGCAGGTGGAGGTCAATGGCAATCTCTGGCATTTCCGCTACCCGGTCGAAGGCATCACCTACGATCCGGAGAATCCCGCCAGTTACATCACGGTCGCGACGACGCGGCCGGAGACGATGCTGGGCGACACCGCCGTCGCGGTCCACCCGGACGACGACCGCTATCGCCATCTGGTCGGCAAGTTCCTCGTGCTGCCGATCGTCGGGCGGCGCATTCCGGTCGTCGCCGACACATATTCGGACCCCGAGAAGGGCACCGGCGCGGTGAAGATCACGCCGGCGCACGACTTCAACGACTTCGAGGTCGGCAAGCGCAATCGCCTGCGCGCCATCAGCATCCTGACGGCGGAAGCCAAAGTCGCGCTGCTGGAGAACGACGATTTCCTGGAGGATCTGGACGTCACGCCGCTGCGCGAAGGCGTGTGGAAGCAGCTCGACGGCCTCGACCGCTTCGAGGCGCGCAAGCTGGTGGTGCAGCTGATGGAGGAGGGCGGCTTCCTGGCCAAGGTCGAGCCCCACCGCCATGCGGTTCCGCACGGCGACCGCGGCGGTGTTCCGATCGAGCCGTTCCTGACGGACCAGTGGTATGTCGATGCCGCAACGCTCGCCAAGCCGGCGATCGCCAGCGTGCGCGAGGGCCGCACGAAGTTCGTGCCCAAGAATTGGGAAAAGACCTATTTCGACTGGATGGAGAACATCCAGCCCTGGTGCGTGTCGCGTCAGCTGTGGTGGGGCCACCAGATCCCGGCCTGGTATGGGCCAGACGGGCACGCCTTCGTCGAGAAGACGGAGAAGGAAGCGCTCGACGCGGCGGTGGAATACTATCTGTCGCTGGACGGGCCGTGGAAGGCCTGGGTCGAGGAGCAATTGGAGAATTTCGCGCCGGAGAACATCCTGACGCGCGACGAGGACGTTCTCGACACCTGGTTTTCGTCGGCGCTGTGGCCGTTCTCGACGCTCGGCTGGCCCGACGAGACATCGGAGCTCGAGACCTACTATCCCACCAGCGTGCTCGTCACCGGCTTCGACATCATCTTCTTCTGGGTCGCCCGCATGATGATGATGGGCCTGCACTTCATGAAGGAGGAGCCGTTCCACACCGTCTATGTCCACGCACTCGTGCGCGACAAGAACGGCGCCAAGATGTCGAAGTCGAAGGGCAACGTCATCGACCCGCTCGACCTGATCAGCGAATACGGCGCCGACGCGCTGCGTTTCACGCTGGCGATCATGGCGGCGCAGGGCCGCGACGTGAAGCTCGACCCGGCGCGCATCGCGGGCTACCGCAATTTCGGCACCAAGCTGTGGAACGCAACCCGCTTCGCCGAGATGAACGGGGTGGCCCGCAACGACGAGTTCTGGCTGAACGACGCCAAGCTGACGGTCAACCGCTGGATCCTCACTGAGCTGACCAAGACGACCCGAGAAATCACCGCAGACATCGCCGCCTATCGCTTCAACGATGCGGCGGCGGCGGCGTACCGCTTCGTCTGGAACCTGTTCTGCGACTGGTATCTCGAGCTTCTGAAGCCGATCTTCATGGGCGACGACGCAGCCGCCAAGGCGGAATCCCAGGCGGTCACCGCCTTCGTGCTCGACGAGATCTACAAGCTCCTGCACCCGTTCATGCCTTTCATGACCGAGGAATTGTGGGCGCATACGGCGGGCGAGGGACAGCAGCGTTCGACGCTGCTCTGCCACGCCGCCTGGCCCGAGCCGGAGTTCGAGGACGCGGAAGCCGCCGCCGACATCAACTGGCTGGTCGAGCTGGTTTCCGGCATCCGCTCCGTCCGCTCCGAGATGAACGTGCCGCCGGCGGCGATCGCGCCGCTCTTGGTGCTCGGCGCCGACGCCTCTACCGTCGAGCGGCTGCAGCGGCATCAGCCGGCGATCCAGAGGCTGGCGCGTGTCGGAGATATCGCCATGGCCGACGCGGCTCCGAAAGATTCGGCGCAGATCGTCGTCGGCGAAGCCACCGTGTGCCTGCCGCTCGGCACTTTGATCGACCTGAAGGCCGAGGCGGCCCGGCTGGCGAAGGAGGTCGGCAAGGCCGACGCCGAGATCGCGCGCCTGGAAAAGAAGCTCTCCAACGAGCGTTTCGTGGCGAGCGCGGCGGAGGAAGTCGTGGCCGCCGACCGCGAGAGGCTGGCCGAACTGTCGACCTCCCGCGAGCGGCTTCAGGTAGCCCTTTCGCGCCTCGGCGGCGCCTGAATCGCCGCGTTGATTCGCGCGCCGGCGGCCGAATTCCGCCGCCGGCCGCCGATCTATGGGTTGGAAGTGCCACTGGCGTGGACGGTGTAGTCGCCGCCGCCAAATTCGGCCGCATTGTTGCCATAATGCTACACGGCCGGTTTCGCGCTATGTTCGTGCTCGCAGCCTCGCTATTTCGAGCGAGCTTAGAGAATTTTTTACCCTATTGCCTGCCGTATTGCTGTCCTTGCGTTCGAACACAAGGCAGCGATGACCTGCGAGAAACGATAGCCGGAATGTGCGCGACCGGAGCCGGTTGGTGGGCCGGTTGTGTGGTCCGGCGAGTCACGTAGGCTGCTGTTCGAATTCCCGAGGGGAGGGGATTTGTGATGCGGCTTTTGACTAAAATCCTGACCGCTGGCACCGCGCTGGCTGCGCTTGCGACGGCGGCGCATGCCGGCGGCTTCAACCGTGGCGGCGCCAACCTGGAAGGGCTCTACGGCTCCGGCGTGATCGCGCTCTATTCGGGCGCGACCTTCGTCTCGCCCGGTCGAAGCTACACCGAGGCGACCGGCAAGGTGGTCATCAACGGCGTGCCGACGCCGTTCAAGCAGACCGGCATCGCGTTCGGCGACGACTACTACATCCCCTACGCCTCCGTCGGCGGCCGCATGGTCGGCGATCTAAGCTGCGTGGGCTCCTATTCGCAGCCTTTCGGCGCGGATACGACCTACGAAGGCGAGATGACCTACCACAAGTCGCAGGAGTACCTGTCGACGGACGAATACGGCCTGACCTGCGGCTACGGCTTCGACGTCGGCCCCGGCCGCCTTTCGGTCATCGGCGGCGGATTTTACGAGACGATCGAATACGCCCAGGCGCGCAGCTTCGAGAAAGCCTTCGGCACGGTAGGCGACAGTAAGGTCGAGCTCGAGTCGGGCGCCTTCGGCTATCGTCTGGGCCTCGGCTACGAGATGCCGGAGATCGGCCTCAAGGCGCAGTTGATGTATCGCTCCGCCACCAACCATGACGGCGAGGGGGCCTACACGAATACGCCATTCAGGACCCTGGCGATCGCCGGCGGCATGCCCGCCAACATCGCCAACGCGATTTACGGCAACGCCATGACCGCCCCGGCTTCGGCGACGCAGGAACTCCCCCAGAGCCTCGAGTTTAGCATGCAGACCGGCATCGCGCCCGGCTGGCTCGCCTTCGGCCTCGTGAAGTGGACCGACTGGAGCGTGCTGCAGCAACTGGTCGTAACCGAGCAGATCGGCGGCAGGGCCTTCGGTCCGCCGAATTTCTTCTTCGAGGATAATTGGGTGGTAACGGGCGGAATCGTGCGCCGCTTCACCGACCAGCTCGCCGTCAGCGGCCTGATCACCTGGGACAAGGGCGTCACCACCGGCTGGGACACGCTGACCGACACGTGGACATTCGGCAGTGGCGTCGTCTACGACGTCAGCGAGAAGTTTCAGGTCAGGGCCGGCGGCGCGGCGATCTACTTCCTGCCTGGCGAGAAGACCAACACGGCGAGCGCCGTCGCAGACTACACCGCATACTCACCTGCGGAATGGGGCTACGCCCTGCAGGCGGCGCTGACGCTTCGCTTCTGATCATCGCGCATTCGACCGTCGTAACGTCGAGCAGGCGGTCGCATTTTGCCGGCTGTCGGCGGAACCGTGTCGCAACGGCCACGTCTGTGCTGATTCGGCAACAGAATCGAAACAAGCATTGCGCTATAGGTTGGCACGCCGGGGTCGCCAACTTCCCGCCATAAACGCAGCGCACGCCGAAGCTCTCCAGCGAGTTTCCCGGATGCTGTTAGGCAGGGCGGGCGTACGGCGACGGCGGAAAGCTATGGACGTGCAGGGTCTTGTGGGTTCGGGTGTGGTGCGTGAAGTCGAAATCGAGTGGCCTGCCGGGTATGACCTCGCCGGTCGTACTTTGGCCGGAAAATCCGTCCACCCTTTGAACTTCGATCGCCCGGCGTCGCCAGGCACAATACGCGGGAAACATCGCTACTCGTCCTCGCCTGCCCCTTCGTGGCCGGGCTCTGAAGGGCGTGTCGTTGAATGGGAAATGGCTGGCGCGGCGCCATGGTGCCGCGCTCCGTCGAATGGGCATACGGAACTGTAATCGGTGCGGAATTCTGTTCTGTTCTTCGTGGTTGCATGCGCCGGCGTTGGACTGGCGGGAGGCGCTTTTGCCTTCGACGAGAAGATCTTCGACGACAAGAGCGGCACCGTGAACGGCCAGTCGAGCCCCTGGGAAGTATTCCAGTTCGGCTTCTCTGCCTATAAGAGCGGGCACAAGGACCAGGCCGTCGAGGCCTATCGCTACGCAGCCGAGAACGGTCAGCTCGGCGCCACCTGGAAGCTCGCGCGCATGTACGCCGAGGGCGACGGCGTCGCGCGCAACGATTACGAGGCCTTCAAGTTCTTCCGCGAGATCGCCGACCAGGACGTCGAGCCGGGCAGCCCGGAGGAGAGCTACGTTTCCGATGCGCTCTTCGCACTCGGAACCTACTGGAAGAACGGCATACCCAATTCGCCGGTGACCGCCGACCCGGCCGCCGCGCAGGAATATTACATGCGCGCGGCCGCGACCTACCGCAATCCGAAGGCGCAATTCGAGATCGGCAACATGTTCCTGCGCGGCGAAGGCGTGAAGGCCAGCGTCCGCCAGGCCGGTCGCTGGTTCCAGCTCGCCGCCGAGAAGGGCCACGCCGGCGCCCAGGCGACGCTTGGAAACCTGCTGTTCCAGAGCGGCAAGGTCGTGCGCGGCCTGGCCATGATGACCGCCGCGCTGGAGCGTGCCGCACCCGTCGACCAGCCCTGGATCCGGGGCATGCAGGAAGAGGCGTTCGCCCTTGCGGGCGAGGCCGACCGCCGCACCGCCATCGCCCTGGCGCAGGACATTCTCAACGACAATTCGCACTGATCGGCCGCGATCGACGCAGTTGGCCGGGTAGCGCCGTTCCTACGCGTCGTCGGCGGTTTCGGGCGGATGCGCGTTGCGGCCCTTGCCGAAAGTGTAGCCCGTCTCCACCGCCTTGCGCCCGAATTTTTCGCGCACCTTGTCGACGGCCTGTTCGGCCAGCGCGCGCTTGTGTGCCTGCGTGTCCACCAGATCCGGCGGATCGGCGCGCTCCGTGCCGGAAAGATCGCTGACGCCGATTCCCAAAAGGCGATAGCGCGTGCCATCGAGCTCGCGTTCCAGCAACTGCAGCCCGACCTGGAAGATGCGGTCTGCAAGCCGCGTCGGGTCGGCCAGCGCGCGGTTGCGCGTCTTGATGCGGAAATCCTTGCTTTTCAGCTTGAGCACCACCGTCTTGCCGGCAATGTCGGCACGTTTCAGTCGCTCGGAGACCTTTTCCGACAGGGCCCGCAGGACCGGTGCGAGATCGTCGTGGCTGGAAAGGTCCGTATCGAAAGTGGTTTCCGCCGAGACGCTTTTGCTCTCATGATCGGCATGGACCTGGCGTATGTCCTGGCCGCGCGACAGATGGTAGAGGCGGTCGCCCATGCTGCCGTAGCGCCGCATCAGATCGTTGCGCTCCATGGTCTGGAGCTGGCCGATCGTGCGGATGCCGTCGCCCTCCAGCGTCGCCGCGAACGCCTTGCCGACGCCCCAGATCAGCGTCACCGGCTGGCCGGCGAGGAAACCCAGCGCCTCGGCCTCGCCGATCACCGCGAAACCGCGCGGCTTGTTCAGGTCGGACGCCACCTTCGCCAGGAACTTGCAGTAGGACAGGCCGACCGAGACGGTGATGCCGACGTCGCGCTCCACGCGGCGTGCGAACTCGGCGAGGACGATTGCGGCCGGGCGCCCGTGCAGACGCTCGGTGCCGCCGAGATCGAGGAAGGCCTCGTCGATCGAAAGCGGTTCCACCAGCGGCGTCAGCGCCTGCATCATGGCGCGCACCTCGCGCCCGACGCGTGCATATTTCTCCATGTTGGGCGGGATCACGACCGCCTGCGGACACGCGGCCAGCGCCTTGAACATCGGCATGGCCGAGCGCACGCCGTGGATGCGGGCGAGATAGCAGGCGGTGGAGACGACGCCGCGTTTGCCGCCGCCGACGATCAGCGGCTTGTCGCGCAACTCGGGATTGTCGCGCTTTTCCACCGCCGCATAGAAGGCGTCGCAGTCGATATGGGCCAGACTCAGCCCGTAGAGTTCGGCATGGCGCAGAACGCGCGGGCTGCCGCACGCCTCGCAGCGCGCAGACAAGCTGCGCTGCAACGCCAGGCAGTCGCGGCAGAACCCCCGGTTTGGATCGTTGACAGCGGCCGGCATCGATGCGAACGTAAAGAGAACATCGCAATGGTATGCCATCGGCGAGGCGTCGACAACCGCCTGAGGGACAAGCTGTGCCCAATGTTCGATTCGAGCCGTTGACCGGCGATCTATGGCCGGCCTTTGAGGAGCTGTTCGGCAGGCAGGGTGCCTGCTACGGCTGCTGGTGTACGTATTTTCGCCTGCCGCCTGCCGCGCGCAAGGCCCATAGCGGCGAGCAGCGGAAGGCATTCATGCGGGAGCGGATCGAGATCGGCCCGGCGCCGGGCCTGCTGGCGATGGAGGATGGGCGCGCCGTCGGCTGGATGCAGGTCGGCCCGCGCGGCGACGTGCCGGAGTGGAACAATGCCGGCCGGGTTTCGGCGCCGCTGGCTGCACACGAGGCGCAGGGCGCAGCCGTCTGGGCGGTGTCGTGCTTCTTCGTGCGGACATCGGCCCGCGGCGCCGGCATCATGCATCGCCTCGTCGCAGCGGGCATCGACTATGCGAGGAGCCATGGCGCGGTGGCGCTCGACGCATGTCCGATCAGGCAATCGCGCGATTCGCGCTCGGTCGGCCTGTTTGTTGGCTCGGCGCGTGTCTTCGAAAAAGCGGGCTTCGCGACGCTCGTCGAGCGCAAGGCGGGCAGGCCGCTGATGCGCCTGGAACTCTGAACGTGTTCGGCGTCGATCGGCGGTCAGGTCGAGCGGTCGTAGCGGTCGTCGCCGTGAGGCAGGGCGCGCCGTGCCTCGATCACCCGGCCGGCCGGCAGTCCGGCGGCCTCTGCGAACTCGAGGAGCGTAGGCTCGTGCGCCAGCACGAAGTCCAGCACGCCGGCGAGAAAACCGGGCTGGCGGGCAGCCTGCCTGATCGCTGACGCCGTGATGCCCGTCAACGCCAGGAAGCGCGGCAGAAGCACGGCGTCGCCCGCTACGAAGCCCAGCGCCTGGATGGCGATCTGTTCGGCGTCTTGCCGTGTCATCGTCTTCTGGTGCATCGGCCTTGCCCGGTCGCAGTCGGTGATGGCGTATCGTCCCGGCGCACCGCTTGCAAGCTGGGGCGTGGTAGCCGGAAAACCCACGAGACGGCGGCGGGTTTCCGTTTCGTCAATGAAGTTGCCCTAGATTGTATGAGGGGTTCGACGCCATATTCGTCGCATGGCTTTATTTGGCTATGGATGAGCGGTTGGTCGGGGTGAAGGCGCGATGGCCAAGAAAGTGATGATCGTCGAGGACAACGAGCTCAACATGAAGCTCTTCCGCGACCTGATCGAAGCCAGCGGTTACGAGACGGTGCGCACACGAAACGGGCTGGAAGCGCTGGATCTGGCGCGCACGCACCGCCCAGACCTGATCCTCATGGATATCCAGCTGCCGGAGGTTTCCGGCCTCGATGTGACGCGGTGGCTGAAGGAGGACGACGATCTCCACACCATCCCGGTCATCGCCGTCACCGCCTTTGCCATGAAGGGCGACGAGGAACGCATCAGGCAAGGCGGCTGCGAGGCCTATATTTCCAAGCCGATCTCGGTCCCGCGCTTCATCGAGACTATCAAATCCTATCTCGGCGATGCCTGAGCCGATGCCTTACTTCCGGAGACCGATCCGTCCATGACCGCCCGCATCCTTGTCGTCGATGACGTGGCAGCCAACGTGAAGCTGCTCGAAGTGCGGCTGCTTGCGGAATATTTCGAGGTGCTGACGGCCAGCAACGGCCTCGACGCCCTGGAGATCTGCGAGAATGGTAAGGTCGACGTGGTGCTGCTCGACGTCATGATGCCCGACATGGACGGCTTCGAGGTATGTCGTAGGCTGAAGACCGATCCCGCGACCGCCCATCTGCCGGTTGTGATGATCACCGCGCTCGACCAGGCGTCGGACCGCATCCGCGGCCTGCAGGCGGGAGCGGACGATTTCCTCACCAAGCCGGTCAACGACCTGCAACTGATGACCCGGGTCAAAAGCCTGGTGCGGCTGAAGAGCTTGACGGACGAATTGCGGCTGCGCGCCGCCACCACGCGCAATATCGGCATCGAGGAATTGCTGAGCCGCAAGCTGGTGCTCGACGAGGTCTGTCCGAAGGTTCTCGTCATCGATGACAAGGAGGTCTCGGGCCAGCGCATTGCCGCGATGCTGCGCGGCAGCGCCGACGTCGAAGCCGTGACCGACCCGCATGCCGGCTTCTTCCAGGCGGCGGACGGTGGATTCGAATGCGTCCTCGTCTCGACTGGCCTGAGCCAGTACGATCCCTTGCGCCTGTGTTCGCAGCTTCGCTCGATCGACCGCACGCGCTTCCTGCCCATCATCCTTGTGGCCGGGGAAGGCGAGGAGGAGCGAGTGGTGCGCGGGCTGGAGCTCGGCGTCAACGACTTCGTCGTGCGCCCGGTCGACCAGCAGGAACTGACCGCCCGCCTGCGCACCCAGATCAAGCGCAAGCGCTACAACGAACAACTTCGGGCCAGCGTGACCGAGACCATCGAGATGGCGGTGACGGACGGCCTGACTGGCCTGCACAACCGCCGCTACCTGGACAGCCACCTGCAGACGCTGTTCGATCGCGCGGTGTCGCGGCGGCGACCGCTTTCGTTGATGATCACGGATATCGACCGTTTCAAGTCGATCAACGACCGCTTCGGCCATGACGGCGGCGACCTGGTGCTGCGCGAGTTCGCCCGCCGTCTGCGCAAGAACGTGCGCGGCATCGACCTTGCATGCCGCTACGGCGGCGAGGAGTTCGTCGTCGTGATGCCCGACACCGAACAGAAGATCGCCGAAAAGGTGGCGGAGCGTATCCGCGCCGAGATCGCCGGCACACCCTTCGACGTGGGTGGTGCCGAGCCTCAGACGGTGACGGTGAGCGTTGGCGTATCGGCGATCCGCCGTGGTCCCGACAGTGTCGCCGACTTGCTTAAGCGCGCCGACATCGCGCTTTACGAGGCCAAAAACAACGGCCGAAATCGCGTCGTCGCCAAGGCCGCCTAGGCACGCGAGGGTCTAGCCGGAAGTCAACCGCTTAAGGTTAGCCGTTTAGGTTAATCCAACCGATTCGCGAGGGTTGGTTAAGAAACTGTTGATTTTCAAGCGCTCTTGCGCGAACCTGTGTGTATCAAGACGGTGCACCGCCAGCGGGGAATGACGGTGGTGTACGCGACAGATACCCCATGATGCTCAGGTCCGCCGCATCTCCTGGGTCCGTGGGGTCGGCCGGCCGGCGCTGGCACATAGTGGCCTCCTCGTACCGCTGCCAGATCGCCGACCGGCCCCCTTTTCCCATAGCGCCAGTATTAGAGCGGAGGACCGCCCGTGCGGTCTGTTCGCCGAGAAGACATCGCCGCCAAACAAAAACGCCGCCCGGAGGCGGCGTCGATCGTAGCGTCGAAGGAAACGCGATCTACTTGATCTTCGTTTCCTTGAACTCGACGTGCTTCTTGGCAATCGGGTCGTACTTGCGGAACGAGAGCTTCTCGGTCTTGGTACGGCTGTTCTTGCTCGTCACGTAGAAGAAGCCGGTGTCGGCGGTCGACAGCAGCTTGATCTTGATGTTCGCGGCTTTGGCCATGTCTTTTGTCCGTCGTTTGTCTGGATGTCACCCGCCGCGGGACGGGATGATAACCCCAGCGCGGAAACGTGGGCGTTCACATAACGGTCGCGGCGGGAATGTCAAGACCGGCTGGCGCCCAGCGCCATCCGCCCGCCGGTGAAGAGCACGAAAATCCCGAAGAAAAGCGCCAGCGTCCAGCCGAAGCCCTGCGGCCCGAACAGGTCGATTCCGGCGCCGACGGCCTGCGGCCCGACCACCATGCCGACGCCGTAGCAGAAGACGAAGGCGGCATTGGCCTGCGCGAGGTCGGCCCCGGACAGGCGCGAGCCCAGATGCGCCAGCCCGACCGTGTAGAGCGCTGCGACGACGCCGCCCCATACGAACAGCACGGCCGCCATCGCATGCCAGCCCTCGGCCAGAAGCGGGATGGCCAGCGATCCCGCAAGCCCCACCGCTCCGCAGACCAGGAGCAGAAGCCGGCGGTCGCGCACATGGTCGCTAAGCATTCCGATGGGAATCTGCAGGAGAACATTGCCCAGTCCGATCATCGTCAAAAGCAGCGCGGCGTCGGCCTCGGAATAGCCGATGCGGCCGCCATAGACCGGAAACAGCGCGAAGCCGCCGGTTTCGACCGCGCCGAACACCAGAACCGCCAGCGTCGCCGTGGGCACGGCCCAGATGAAGCGCCAGAAGCCGGACGGCGTGCTGTCGCCGCGCGACAGGCGAGGGCTCTCGCGCCGCGCGAGCAGGACCGGAACGGCGGCCGCCAGCACCAGCACGAAGGCGATGGCGAAGGGCTCGAATCCGCCGCTGCCGACCTGGGCGAAAATCCACGGGCCGGCGGCGAATCCGAGCGAGAGCGACGTGGCGTAGATGCCGAGCACCAGACCGCGGCGATGCGTCGGCGCCGAGGCGCTGATCCAGAATTCGGACAGGATGAAAAGCACCGTCAGCGCAAAATGGAGAATGGCCCTAAGCGGAAACCACATCCAGAAATCCAGCGCGAAATAGAACAGCACGAAGCTCACTGCGCCCGCTATGATCATGGACAGCATCAGCGGAACCACGCCGAAGCGGGTGGCGAGCGGCGGGGCGAAGGGTGCCGCCGCCAGCGAGGCGATGCCTGCCACGGCCGTGTTGAGGCCGATCAACGTCGCCGAGTAGCCGCGCTGCTCCAGGATGAGGCTTAGCAGCGGCATGCCGAGCCCGATCGCGATGCCGACCACGCTGATCGAGGCGATCGCGGCACCGACCGAGAGCCAGCGGATGCGTTCGCCGCCCTGCTGCGGCTCCACCGTCTTGTGCATGGCAACTAGATTTCGAGGCGCGTGAAGGTGTCGCCAACAAGGCGGTAGAAGGGTATAGGCGCGGGTGCCTCGAGCGTCGGATCGGCGCGAAGCCTGGAGGCGAGCTCCCGCAGGATGGTGATTGTGATCTCCGGCGCGTCGACCTCGCAGGCCTCGTCAAACGTCAGCCAGGCGAGCGCTTCGAGTTCGTTGCTCGGCCCCCCGTCGGGAAGCTCCA
>JAEUMA010000128.1 GCA_016793565.1 Rhizobiaceae bacterium | reverse complement strand
AGAAGAACACGAACATCGCCGCCGAGGCTGCCACCTGGGTCAGGAATAGCCACGGCACCCGGCCGAGATCCGCCACCGCCGCGATATCGCCGGTGACACCTAGAAAGGCCAAAAGCAGAAGCCCGGCGGCGAGATTGCTGCCGGCCGCGAGTTCGAGCGGCCCTGCGCCTTCCGGCCAGTCGTAGCTGCGATAGATGTTGCCCAAGGCCAGCGACAGCGGGATCAGCATACCCAGCGCCACCCATACCAGCGCCGCCGGCTCGCCCGCCTCGCCGCGCGTCGCTGCGACCAGCACCGCGCCGACGAAGCCGACCGCGATGCCGGCGATGCCCAGCCCGCTCGGCCGGGCGAGGCCGGTGAGCAGCGAGAGCGAAAGCGTCATCACCGGAGAAAGCGTGTACATGATGCCGCCGTAGCCGGCGCCGACATGTGGCATCACCGAGAACAGCAGCAGGTTGGGGATGGCATAGGTCACGGCGGCCGTCGTGAAATAGTAGCGCAGGCGGTGCGCATCGATGGCGAGCCGATCACCCCGGGCCAGCAGCGCGGCGAACAACACGCCGCCGCCGCCGGCCGAAATCACCAGCGCCCACACTGCCGGATGGACGCCTGAGCCTCCGGCAAGCTTTCCCAGAGGCAGAGCGAGCCCGAGCAGGGCGCCGCTGACCAGCAGCAGGCCGATGGCGGAGTTCCAGATCGCTTTCATTGCCGCGAGAGACGCCGCCAGACCGGGCGTATCAGTTGCGGTCGTCCGGGAAGACGGGAAGCGGCATGAAATCCACCCCGTCCTCGGCAAGGCCACGCGCCTCCTCGACCGTCGCCTCGCCATAGATCGCACGCGCATCGGTCTCGCCGAAATGGATCTTGCGCGCCTCCTCGGCGAACTTGTCGCCGACGTCCTCGGCGTTCTCGCGCATCTTCTCGGTCAGCGCCTTGAGCTGCGCCATCGCCTGCTTCTGCTCGGCATGCAGCGCCAGCGCCATCTTCTCCTTCTTGCGGCCGGTAGATACGGCCGGCGCCATCAGCGCCTTGTCGACCTTGTTGGAGCCGCAATGCGGGCACTCAACGAAACCGCGCTTGCGCTGCGTCTCGTAGTCGTCGCCATTGCGGAACCATGCTTCGAACTCATGGTCGGCAGCGCAGTGCAGACTGAAGCGGATCAAGACGCCGCTCCCTGCAGCGCGCTCCGCTGCACGGCCTCGCGCACAGCGAATTCGCGCGCATTCCGCAGGTTGGGAATCTTGCTGCGCGCCTGCGCCGAGCCTTCCGTATCGATCTCGGCCAGCGCGACTCCCGGCCGGTCATGGTCGAGTTCGGCCAGAACCGCGCCCCACGGGTCGACGATCACCGAATGGCCGAAGGTCTCGCGGCCGTCCTCATGCAGGCCGCCCTGAGCCGCCGCCACCACGAAAGCGCCGTTCTCGATAGCGCGGGCACGCAGAAGCACGTGCCAGTGCGCCTCGCCGGTCTGCCGCGTGAAGGCGGCCGGAACGGTCAGCACGTCGGCCCCGGCCAAGGCCTCGGCGCGGAAAAGCTGCGGAAAGCGCAAATCGTAGCAGACCGCGAAGCCCAGCCGCGCGAAGGGGAGATCAGCGACGACGGCCGCCCCACCGGGCTGGTAGGTCGCCGACTCGCGCCAGCTCTCGCCCTTGTCCAGATCGACGTCGAACATGTGGATCTTGTCGTAGTTGACGATCAGGGTCCCGTCCGGTCCGAACAGAAAAGCGCGGTTCGCCACCTTGCCGCCGGCCAGCGCGATCGCTGTCGAGCCTACATGCAGCGTGATGCCCAGTTCCCGCGCGAGGCGCGAGGCGGCCAGCGCGACGAGGTCCGTTTCCTGCGGGCGGAGCGAAGCGAGCAGCGCCTGCTTGTCGCGTACGAGCGCACCGGTCATCTCCGGCGTCTGCACATAGGTCGCGCCCTTGGCGGCGGCCTCGCGGACGAGTTCCTCCATGGACGCGACGTTGCGGGCAACATCCGTTCCGGAACGCATTTGGACGACGGCGGCGGTGAAGAGGGTCATGATGGTTCTCGCCTAGTCAAGCTTTCCGGTCGCCAGCAGATCGTCGAGCCGGCCCCCGGCATCCAGCGCATGCAGGTCGTCGCAGCCGCCGACATGCACGTCGCCCACGAAGATCTGCGGAAACGTCGTGCGCCCATTGGACCGCGCCAGCATCTCCTCGCGCAGCGCCGGCGAGAAGCTGGCGTCGTGCTCCGTGAAGGCCACGCCCTTCTTTTCCAGCAGACGTTTCGCCGCCGAACAATAGCCGCACATCATCCTTGTATAGATCGTGACGTCAACCATGCCGCCGAACCCGTCAATTCTCCTGACCTATATAGTGCCGGCTTCGGCAGGCTGGAAGTCCCCGGCCAGCACCCGCGCGAAGGTGACGACATCGATGGCCGCGGCGCCTCCCCGTTTCAGCGCGCGGCTGGCGGCGGCGACCGTCGCGCCCGTCGTGTAGACGTCGTCGACCAGCAGCACCCGCCGCCCGCCGACCACGACCCTGGCCGCCTCGGGCACCAGGAAGGCGGCGCGGACATTCTCCTCGCGCTCGCGTGCCTTCAACCCCACCTGCTGGCGCGTGTTCCGTACGCGGCGCAACGCATCCGGAGCGAAGGTTAGGCCCGCTTGCGCGGCGAGAGCGCGGGCCAGTTCGGCCGACTGGTTGAAGCGCCGGGAGAAGAACCGCCGCCAGTAGAGCGGCACCGGCACGACCAGATCGGCCTCCGCGAGTAGTTCCGCCGAAGCGCGTAGCATCCACCCGGCCATCCACGGCGCAAGCTCGGTCCGGTCATGGTACTTCAGCTGCCGCACCATCTGCTGCGCGACGCCACTGAAAGCCACCGCCGCCCGCGCGCGCTCGAACGGCGGCGGATTGGCGATGGCCTCCGCCGACAGGAAGCCCTCGCCCATGTCGTGCGCGAAGGGCGTGCCCATGACCGGGCACCACGGCTTCTCCAGGAATCGCAGCTTGGGCCAGCAGGAACCGCACAGGGTGCCGGGCCTGAACACCTGCCGCCGGCAGCCGGCGCATATCGGCGGGAACAGCAGGCGCGCCGCCCAATCGAGAGGCGGCTCGATCCGGCGCCTGAAGCGGGCCGGCAGGGTCGCACGGCTTGTCGGCATGGACTATCTGTAGCAGAACCACACCGCATCGACACCACCGGATCGCCGTGCAGCCCATTTTCGATACCGATCTCGTCGTCCGACACCGGAAGCGCGCGCTCGCCGCAGCGATTCCGGGCGCCGATTTCCTGATGCTGCGCGCCGCCGAGGATCTCGGCGAGCGCCTTGCGACGGTGGAACGCCGGTTCGCGTGCGCGGCCACCGTCTTCTGCGGCCATCCCGCGGCGGCAGAAACGCTGGCACGAAGCGGAAAGGTCGACCGGGTCCTGCGCGTCGAGGCCGACCCCGCGCTGCTTGACGACGCGCAAGGCATCGTCGCCGCGCCGGAACACGTGCCGTTGGAGCCGGCGAGCATCGACCTCGCAGTGTCCCTGCTCTCGCTGCATGAAACCAACGACGTGCCGGGCGTGCTGGCGCAACTGCGGCGTGCGCTGAAGCCGGACGGACTGCTGCTTGCCGCCTTTCCGGGCGCCGGGACGCTCTCCGAACTCAAGGAAAGCCTGCTGGTAGCGGATGCGGAGACTGCCGGCGGGGCGAGCCCGCGCGTCATCCCCTTCGCCGATGTACGGGATGCCGGCGCCTTGCTCCAGCGCGCGGGCTTCGCGCTTCCGGTCGCCGACGTCGAGACCGTTACAGTCCGCTACGATACGCTGTTCGATCTCGCCGCCGACCTGCGCGCCATGGGCGCGACGAGCGCGCTGTTGGCGCGGTCGCGCAAACCAGCGACGCGGCGCCTGTTCGCGCGCGCGGCCGAGATCTACGCGGAACGCTTCTCGGACGCCGACGGGCGCGTCCGCGCCACCTTCTCGTTCATATGGCTGTCGGGATGGTCGCCTGCCGCGTCACAACCGAAGCCGGCAAGGCCAGGCAGCGCCAGCCGGTCGCTGGCCGAAGCCCTGCGCGAGGCGGGATCGGACGACGGCTGAGCGTGAAGCGCGTAAGCCCGGCGTCGCTTCGACACTTTGGGCAACTCGCCAGACAAGTAATGTCAGCTTCCTGGAAAGCCGTCAGTTGGACTGGAGACCCTGCTGCAGGCGGCTGTTGTTGTCTCCCCACAGGTACTGCAATTCCTCCGCGACCTTGCCGATGCCGCCGACAATCACCAGCGACAGGACGGCGACGATGAGGCCATATTCGATGGCAGTCACACCGCTTTCGTCCCGCAGGAACTGTTCGAGCGTCTTCTTCATGGGGTCACCATCCTTTGAGGGCACCCTAGGGACAACAGATTAAGATTTCTTAACGGACGACGCTTAAAGACCTCTGAACGAATTGCACGCAATCCGTGTACAAGCACTTGCGCTCCGCGTACACGCGCTCGCGCTCCGCGCGTCAGCAATCGCCCGAACGCGTGCCGTCAGCCCGGATGATGCACACGGCGTCGTTGGAAGGCTGCAGCACGCTGCGGCGAAGCGTGTAGCGCTCCGCCTGCCTTATCGAGCCGGTGCTCATCATGTCGAGATCGCCGGTGCCGGCCACGCTGCGGGGCGGGCCGTCGACCATGGGAACCAGGATCAGCGCGATCGCGATCGCTGCCGAACCGAACAGCAAAGCGAGCCGAAGCGCGCTGACCCCGAGGCTCGCCATCGGCAGGCGATCGCTGCGGATCTGCTTCCACTCGTCTTCTGGATCCATGCCGTGGCTCCGCGGATAGGCTTGGCGGGAGCCTCAACATTTCACGGTTCCATAAACGATCGATTAACGTCTCAGAGAAGATCGATCAGCACGGACACCAGCGGCTCGTCGGCCGGGGGCATGGGATACTCCCGCAGCGCCTTCGGCCTGACCCATTTCAACGCCTGATCCTCCAGGGGACGCGGAGTGCCTGAAAACCTGCGGCAGACGAACAACGGCATCAGCAGGTGGAATTTCTCGTAGGCGTGGCTGGCAAAGGTCAGCGGCGCC
>JAEUMA010000086.1 GCA_016793565.1 Rhizobiaceae bacterium | reverse complement strand
GGCTTGGCGAGCGTAATCCGCGTCCGCGGGGCGTCGGCTTCTACTATCTCGATCACCTGACCCACAACGTCTTCCGCGGCAACATGGACAAGTGGTGGGATTTCTATCGCGAGCTGTTCGGCTTCCGGCAGATTCGCTTCTTCAATATCGCCGGCAAGATGACCGGCCTCGTCAGCCGAGCCATCACATCGCCCTGCGGCAAGATCCGCATTCCCCTCAACGAATCGACCGACGACAAGAGCCAGATCGAGGAATATCTGCGCAAATACAAAGGCGAAGGCATCCAGCACATCGCCGTCGGCACGGACGACATCTATGCCGGCACCGACCAGTTGCACGCAAACGGGCTGCGTTTCATGCCCGGCCCGCCGGAAGTCTACTACGAGAAGAGCCAGGAGCGCGTGAACGGCCACGAGGAGCCGCTCGACAGCATGAAGAAGCACGGCATCCTGATCGACGGCGAAGGCGTCGTCGACGGCGGCATGACCAAGATCCTGCTGCAGATCTTCTCCAAGACGGTCATCGGCCCGATCTTTTTCGAATTCATCCAGCGCAAGGGCGACGAAGGGTTCGGCGAGGGAAATTTCCGCGCGCTGTTCGAGTCCATTGAAGAGGACCAGATCCGGCGCGGCGTCATCAAGCTCGAGGCGGCGGAGTAAAGCCGCGAGGCTGAGCGCTGGAGCAAGGTCGGCTTTCTGAATCCGTGGCGGTCATCGCAAGCGAACCGGGCATCGACAAAACCGCGACGCCCGCTGGAACATCTGCACCAGCCCTCGTGCTGGAAGACTTCCTGGCCTATCGCCTGCACCGGCTGGCGGACCTTGTCAGCCGAGACTTCGCCCGCGTCTATCGTG
Organism: Rhizobiaceae bacterium; assembly: GCA_016793565.1. Taxonomy (GTDB): domain Bacteria; phylum Pseudomonadota; class Alphaproteobacteria; order Rhizobiales; family Rhizobiaceae; genus JAEUMA01. The sequence goes on along the minus strand of JAEUMA010000086.1, from coordinate 8,661 downwards.
ACCAACACGGGCTGAGCCGGCCCGAATGGCGCACCCTGTCGACGCTCGGCCAGTTCGGCAGCATGACGGCGACCGCCATCGGCGGCCATTCGGCCATGCACAAGACCAAAGTTTCGCGCGCGGTGGCCGAACTCGAACGACGCCGCTGGCTGGTGCGCCGCTCCGATCCGCGCGACCGCCGGACCGAACACCTCGAACTGAGCAAGGCCGGCCTCGAAGTCTATCGCCAACTGGTGCCGCTCGCGCGGCGCTTCGAGGACGAACTGCTGCAAAGGCTGGCGCCGTCACAGCGCAGGTCCGTCGTTGCGGCCATAGAGGCGCTGGAAGCGGCAGTCGACCGCGACTGAGGCGGCCTACCAGTCCATCACCACCTTGCCGGAATTGCCGCTCTTCATCGCTTCGAAGCCGGAGATGTAGTCGTCCACGCCGATGCGGTGGGTGATGAGGCCGGAAACGTCCAGCGGCCCCTGGATGAGCGCGATCATCTTGTACCAGGTCTCGAACATCTCGCGCCCGTAGATGCCCTTGAGGTGGAGCATCTTGAAGATGACCTTGTTCCAGTCGATCTCGAAACCGGTCGGCGCGATGCCGAGAATGGCGATCTTGCCGCCATTGTTCATGGCGTCGATCATGTCGCGAAAGGCGGGCGCCGCGCCGGACATCTCCAGCCCCACATCGAAGCCTTCGGTCATGCCGATCTCGCGCATGACCTCGCCAAGCTTCTGCCGCGAGGCGTCGACGACATGCTGGACGCCGAGCTTCTTCGCCAGCGATAACCGCGTCGGGTTGATGTCGGTGATCACCACCTTGCGGGCGCCGACGCACTGCGCGACCAGCGCGCCCATGATCCCGATGGGGCCGGCGCCGGTGACCAGGACATCCTCGCCGACGAGGTCGAACGAGAGCGCGGTGTGAACCGCGTTGCCCAGCGGGTCGAAGATGGCGGCCACCTCGTCCGGTATGTCGTCGGGGATCGGCACCACATTGTGCTGCGGCAGGGCGACATATTCGCCGAAGGCACCCGGCCGGTTGACGCCGACGCCCTTGGTATTGCGGCACAGATGGCCACGGCCGGCGCGGCAGTTGCGGCAATGGCCGCAGACGATGTGCCCTTCGCCCGAAACCCGCTGGCCGACCTTGTACTCGGTGACGGCGGCGCCGAAATCGGCCACCGTGCCGACGAACTCGTGGCCCGTCACCATCGGCACGGGCACGGTCTTCTGCGCCCACTGGTCCCAATTGTAGATATGCACGTCCGTGCCGCAGATCGCCGTCTTCCGGACCTTGATCAGCACGTCGTTGGGGCCGATATCGGGAACCGGGACCTGCTCCATCCAGATGCCCGGCTCCGCCTTCGCCTTCACGAGAGCACGCATCATGTTGGACATCGTCGGTTCCTCGCCTCAGTTCTGGTCGTCGGTAAAAGCGTGCCGGCCGGTGACCTCGTCGATCACGATCCGGAAGAACAGATGCGGTGCGGGCACTTCGCCCGCGGGCTTGACGCTACCAGGCTCCCACCATTCGGCCTGTTTGCTCAGCAGCGCCCAGGCGCGCTCGCGTTGGACCTTCCAGCCGATCCGGTCGGGAAGCTCCTCGAAACGGCCATAGGCGATGACGCTTCGCCATTCGCGGCCGGCCTGGAACTGGTCCGTCTGCACGCAGACCTTCGGGTTGTCGCGCATCCACGCCACCTTCTGGCCGGTCAGCGAGAAGCTGTAGAGATTGTTGCCGTCAGCCGCATAGGTAATGGGAACTACGTAAGGCTGGTTGTCCCGCGAACAGCCCAGCCGTCCGTGCGTGGATGCCCGCAGAAGCTCCATGCACTGGGACTTATCCATTTCCGTGATCAGCATGCGCGGTCTCCAAGCGCTTCCGAGACGGCGATCCTACACTATCCCGAGATCCTTGCCGACCTGGCCAAACGCCGCGATCGCCCGGTCGATGTCAGTCGTCGAATGCGCCGCCGACATCTGCGTGCGGATGCGGGCCTGCCCCTTCGGCACAACCGGGAACGAAAAGCCGATCACGTAGATGCCGTGGTCCAGCATCCGGGCGGCCATCTCCTGCGCCAGCGCCGCATCGCCGATCATCACCGGGATGATCGGGTGACCGGCTCCAGCCAGGCGGAAGCCGAGCTTTTCCATGCCGGAGCGGAAACGCGCCGCGTTGGCATAAAGCCGCTCGCGCAACGCATCGCCCTTTTCGACGATGTCGAACACTTTCAGGGAGGCGCCGGCGATGGCCGGCATCAGCGTGTTGGAAAAGAGATAGGGCCGCGAACGCTGGCGCAGCCATGCGACCACCTCGCGGCGGCCGGCCGTGTAGCCGCCCGACGCCCCGCCGAGCGCCTTGCCTAGCGTGCCGGTGATGATGTCGATACGGCCTTCCACGCCGCAGTGCTCGGCCGAGCCGCGGCCATGCTTGCCCACGAAGCCGACGGCGTGGCTGTCGTCCACCATCACCATCGCGCCATACTTTTCCGCCAGGTCACAGACGCCTGCGAGGTTGGCGATGATGCCGTCCATGGAGAACACGCCGTCGGTGGCGATCAGCTTGAAGCGGCAGCCTTCCGCCTTCTTCAGCTCCTCCTCCAGCGCGTTCATATCGTTGTTGGCATAGCGGAAGCGTTGCGCCTTGGAGAGGCGGACGCCGTCGATGATCGAGGCGTGGTTCAGCGCATCCGAAATGACCGCATCCTCTTCTCCCAGCAGCGTCTCGAACAGGCCGCCATTGGCATCGAAGCACGAGCCGTAGAGGATGGCATCCTCCAGGCCGAGAAACGATGATATCCGCTCCTCGAGCTGCTTGTGCTCTTCCTGAGTGCCGCAGATGAAGCGCACGGAGGCCATGCCGTAGCCGTAGCGGTCGAGCGCGGCTTTGGCGGCGTCGCGAAGTTCGGGGCTGTCGGCCAGGCCGAGATAATTGTTGGCGCAAAAGTTCAGAACGCCGCGACCATCCGCGACGATCTGCGACGACTGCATCGAAGAAATCACGCGCTCGGATTTGTAGAGGCCGGAGGATTTCAGGCCATCAAGTTCCGTGGAAAGGTGCTTCAGAAAATCGCTCATCCCGGCTTCCGTTCGTCTTCAGGCGTCCATCACCGCGTCGAGGCCGCGCCGCAAACCGATGAAGCCGGAAACCCGGCGCGCGGCAAGCAGCGTGCCCGCCACATAGGGCATCGCCGAACTGCCGGCGTCGTGGCGGATAGTAAGGCGCTCGTTGTCGGCGCCGAAAACTGCCTCGCAGGACAGCACGAAGGACGGCAGCCGCAGCGAGTGCACCTGAACCGGCACGGGCGATCCGATAGCGCCTCCACGCGTCTCGCGCACGCCGGCCAGTTCGGCGACGGGCTTGGACGTGCCCGGCTGGCGCATGGCGCCCAGCAGTTCGGCGAGCTCCCGTCCGGTGCCCGACGGAGTGTCGCCCTTATGCGGCGAGGCATAGTCGATGATCTCCATGTCGGGCAAGAAGCGCGCTGCTTCGAGCGCGAAGCGCCGCAGGAGCGTGGCGGTGACGGAGAAGTTGCCGGCAGCCAGCACGCCCTTTCCCGCCTTCTGCGCGGCGAGGTCGATCTCGGCATAGTCCTGCGCCGACAGGCCCGACGTGCCGACGACGACGTGGCGGCCGGCAGCCAGCGACTCCAGCACATGCGCCTTCACGACATGCGGCTTGGTGTAGTCGATGACCACATCCGACGGTGTGGCCAGAGCATCCGCCAGGGTCGCGGAAATGGCCACACCCACGGGCGCAAGTCCCGCCGCCTCGCCGGCGTCGCGACCGGCGGCGCCGCGGCTGACGGCTCCGGCCAAAACAAGGTCCGGCGCGGCCGCGATCGCCCCCACGAGCGCCCTACCCACCCATCCAGTGGAACCCGCGAGCGTTATGCCGACCATCAAGGTTCCTCCGCGTCAGGCCGTCCGCGGCGAAGGCGCCGCAGTATAGCGCCTCCAATAGACTCAAAGCCCGCGACTGACGAGATATTTTCCGGCCGAGGGAAGAGTCCGATAACCATCCGGACCGAATCCCTGCCGTTTCGCTCAGCATGCCATGCGCGTTGCGGAGGCATTAACCGCAAGACCGGCATGGTGGCCGCCATATAATAAGAAGAGTGCCGATCTTGAGCCGAGTGCCGTCCGCCGAACTGCAGCCAACCCCGCTCAAGGCCGCGGGCACGGACAGGCTCGTCCTGCTGATCAAAAGCGCCTACTGGATCGCGCTTCTGATCCTCGCAGCCATGGCGATGGCGTCTTACCTGCTGCTGCAGCAGATGATGGCCGCGCAGAAGCACGACCAGGAAGTCCTCGACCTCGTCAGCAGCCAAAAGGCGCTGTCGCAGCGAATCGTGCTGCTCGCCAATGCCATACCCGCCGGCAACGAACTGACACGACCTTCTATCGTGACCTCCCTCAAAGCGGCCACCGAGCAATTCGAGAACGACTACGACAGCATGCTGGCGAAGATCGGCGCCGACCCGCTGTCGCCCGCGCGCAACGATCCGGCGACTATCGAGAACGTGCTTTTCTCGAAGCCTCACCATCTGGACTATTTCTCCCTCGGCCTGGCCACCAATGGCTGGCGCCTGGTCGCGGCGGTCGAGACCGAACTTGGTATCGATCGCGGGTCAGCCGGCTACCTGGCCGGCAGGGAGCGCGCCAGGCTGGACGAGACCGTCGCCAACGTCACCCTCGCCGGCTACGCGGAACTCGGCAAGCGCATCAACGCCACCGCGAATGCGCGACTGGACCACATGCTCAGCGTGCACAGGGCGCTCTACTTCGCCACCATCGGGCTGATCGTGCTCGTGGCGCTGTTCATCTTCCGGCCGATGAGCGAGATGATCGTTCGCCGCACGCACCAGCTCGTGGACGCCCGCAACTCGATGGCATTCATCGCCGTGCACGATGGCCTGACCGGGCTCTACAACCGCACCTTCTTGACCGACCACTTCGACGCGCTGATCCAGGGCGCAAAGCGACGCCGGGAGCGGCTCGCGGTCGTGCAGCTCGATCTCGACCGCTTCAAGCAGATCAACGATTCGCTTGGCCATGGCGCCGGCGACTACGTGCTGGTGGCCACCGCGCAGCGCATGCGCGACGCGTGCCGCGCCTCCGATCTTTGCGTGCGCCTCGGCGGCGACGAGTTTGTGATCATCCTCAACGGCGTCGGCACGACCGAGGACATCAATATGGTCGTGCGCCGCATTCTCGGGCGCATCAACGAGCCGGTCGTCTACCAGACGACCGTCATTCATCCAGGCGCCAGCGCCGGGATCGCCGTCTATCCGGTGGACGCCGAGAACGCCGCCGACCTGATGGTGCATGCCGACCTCGCGCTCTACTCAGCCAAGAAATACGGCGGCGGAGCCTTCTCCTTCTTCTCCGAGGAATTGCGGCAGGAACTCGAACATCGCAAGCAGCTCGAACAGGACATGAAGACGGCGATCGCGGAGCGCTCGTTCCTCGTCTACTACCAGCCGCAGATGTCTCTGAGCACCGGGGCGACCACCGGCATCGAAGCGCTGGTTCGCTGGAAGCATCCGACGAAGGGCCTGATCTCCCCGGGAGAATTCGTGCCGATCGCCGAGAAATGCGGGCTGATGGCGGAGATCGGCCGCATCGTGATGGAAAAGGCCATCTACGACGCCGCCGGATGGTGGCGCGAGGGCATCGACTTCGGCCGCCTGGCTCTGAACGCGTCGGGCAACGAATTGCGCGAGCCGGACTTCGACCGGCTTCTCTTCGACATGCTGGCGAGGGCCGGCCTGCCGCACAAGAAGCTGTCGCTGGAGATCGTGGAATCGGTGATTCTGGACGACGAGAAAACCGGGATCGCGGCCAAGCTGCGCCAGATCCGCCTGGCCGGCATCCACCTCGAACTTGACGATTTCGGTACCGGCTACGCTTCGCTCAGCCATGTCAACCCGAGCGAGATCGACCGGCTCAAAATCGATCGCCGGTTCGTGCACGACATCGACACGAACGGCGACAACGCCAAGATCGTGCGCGCCATCACCGAACTTGCCAAGGGTCTCGGCATTTCAATCGTCGCCGAGGGCGCTGAGACGCAGGCGGAACTCGATACGCTCGCCGCGCTCGGCTGCGACGAGGTGCAAGGCTACTCGATCGCGCTGCCGATGCCGGCGGCCCAGCTGCGCGAATGGCTGTCGCTGCGCGGCCAGCGCAGGCCGCGCCTGACGCTGGTGGCCGGCTAGTCCCCGGGCTTCTCCATTCCGTAGGCCGGGCCGCGCGATGGCACTCACACGGCGCCGCGAATCTTCTATGATCGCGCAATGCCGATCCGCCAGCTCTCCGAGACAGTCATCAATCAGATCGCCGCTGGCGAGGTGATAGAGCGGCCGGCCAGCGTGGTGAAGGAGCTTGTCGAGAACGCCATCGACGCCGGTGCGCGGCGCGTCGAAGTGGTGACCGGCGGGGGCGGGCTCAATTTGATCCGGGTCAGCGACGACGGATCCGGCATCGCGGCCGACGAACTGCCGCTGGCGATCGGGCGGCACTGCACCTCGAAGCTGTCGACCGACATTCACGCCATCCATACGCTCGGTTTTCGCGGCGAGGCTCTGCCCTCGATCGGAGCCGTCGGCCGCCTGTCGATCCGGTCGCGTACCCCGGCTGCCGAGGCCGGCGCCGAAATACGCGTCGACGGCGGCCGCCTGTCGCCGGTACGGCCGGCCGCGATCAACCCGGGAACGGTGGTGGAGGTGCGAGACCTGTTCTTCGCCACCCCTGCCCGCCTGAAATTCATGAAGGGCGAGCGGGCAGAATCGTCCGCCGTGGCCGACGTTGTCCGCCGCGTGGCGATCGCCTTTCCCGCGATCCGCTTCACCCTCGCCGGCGCCGACCGTACGATGCTGGACTTCGCCGCCGCCGGCGACGGTCCGGAAGCGCGGCTGCGCCGCATCGCGCAGGTGATGGGCAGCGAGTTTCCCGAAAACGCTCTGACGATCGACGCCATGCGCGAAGGCGTGCGGCTGACCGGCCATGCGTCGATCCCGGCATTCTCGAGGGCGAACGGCCTGCATCAATATGTCTACGTCAACGGCCGGCCCGTGCGCGACCGGCTGATCGCCAGCGCGCTGCGCGGCGCCTATGCCGACGTCATGGCGCGCGACCGCCATCCGGTCGCCGCGCTGTTCATCGAACTGGACCCGGCGCTGGTGGACGTGAATGTGCACCCGGCCAAGGCAGACGTGCGCTTTCGCGATCCGGGCCTGATCCGCGGCCTGATCGTCGGGGCGATCCGCGAGGCGCTGGCCGCCTCGGGCCTGCGCGCCTCGACGGGCGGAGCGGCCGCAATGCTGGGCGCTTTCCGGGCCGGCGGGGTGAGCTATCCGCATCCCGGCCCGGCCGCCGACCATCGCGGTTTCCAGCCGGCCTTCCGGGCAACGCCGCGCGGCGGCGGGTTCGACCCGACGCGGTCGCCGAGCCGTCCGCTCGACTTCGGCTTCGGCGAGAACGCGCAAGCCGCCTATGTGGCTGAGCCGGCCGAACGGGGGCCGGCCGGGCACCGGCCGACCGAACAGGGGCCGGACGAAGCCCTGTCCGATACGCCGCTCGGCGCGCGGCTCGGGGCAGCGCGCGCGCAGGTGCACAAGAACTACATCGTCGCCCAGAGCGACGACGCGCTGGTGATCGTGGACCAGCACGCCGCGCATGAGCGGCTGGTCTACGAGGCGCTAAAGCAGGCGTTATCCAGCCGCACGGCGCCTTCTCAGATGCTGCTGCTGCCCGAAATCGTCGACCTTCCCGAAGACGACGCCGAGCGTCTTGCGATGCACGCCGAAACGCTCGGACGCTTCGGGTTGGCGCTGGAGCGCTTCGGGCCCGGCGCGATCATCGTGCGCGCAACGCCGGCAATGCTCGGGGAAACCAACGTACCCGACCTGGTGCGGGATCTCGCCGACGAGGTCGCCGAGCACGATACAGCGGACGGGCTGGAGGCACGGCTCGACCACATCGCCGCGACCATGGCGTGCCACGGATCGGTGCGCTCCGGCCGTATCCTCAAGCCGGACGAGATGAATGCGCTGCTGCGCCAGATGGAAGCAACCCCTGGCTCTGGCACGTGCAATCACGGCCGCCCCACCTATATCGAGCTCAAACTGGCCGACATAGAGCGACTGTTCGGCCGCCGCTGAGCCGTCCGCTTCGTCCTTGACCCGTTTCGGGATTTGTGGCGGAAAAGGCTCACAGAAAGGCATTGAGCATGATGAACCGTTTTGAGGGGCCGGGCGCGCGCGAGGCCCGAATCCGCTATCTCGACGGCGACTTCCAGGTCACCAGCCCGGGCGCCTTCGTCCGCTGCGCCGTAACCGGCGAGTCGATCCCGCTCGACGAACTCAAATACTGGAGCGTCGCGCGCCAAGAACCCTATGTCAGCGCCACGGTATCCCTGCAGCGCGAGATCGAGGCCAATCCCCACCTGCGCAAGCGCGGCTGACGCCTCAGAAGCCGCGCCGGCGGCGAAATCTGGCCTGCGTTTCCTCTAATATGGCCTCCGCCGCGTGTGGCAGGTCGAACTCCGCCGCGATCGCGAGGACTTTCAGCCTTGCGACGAAGCTTTCGGGCGCCATGCCGTTGGCCAGCCTCACGGCATCCTTCTCCGTGGTGACCAGGTCTAGACCGGCAACGCGTGCGCTTTCCT
>JAEUMA010000106.1 GCA_016793565.1 Rhizobiaceae bacterium | reverse complement strand
GCCGATGACCCCGAGGAGACGAACTCGACGAACGACTTGCAACTGGCTCGAGGCCAAACCGCGATTGAGGACCAGGACGATAAAGTCTCTGAGCGTGGCCCGTAGGCGTGACTGGAGCGGCAGGACAACAAGGGCTTCAGCATCATGCTCATACTTGCCGTGGACAGGATCCTGTTTCAGGTCGCCTGCAGTGCCTGCACCGAGAAGGAGTAGGGCTGAATGGTGAGGTGGTGAACGAAGGACCGCCCTTCCTCACAAGATGTCGATGGGCGATCGGGCCGTTGCTGGCACGGTGCTGTCAGCCGCGCGCGTCGCCCAAGGAGGCATGCCCGATCGTCGCGGGACTTCGGCGCGGCCGCGGCCGTAGCGTGCAGCGATGCTGTTCGAGCTCCCCTACTCCACCTTCGACGCGGCGCGCGCCCGGCACCTGGGCGCGCAGCTCCACTGCTCAGGCTGTCGCCGCAATGTCGAAATCGACATCAACGACGAGCGCCTGACCGGCAAGAGCTTCTGCGGCGTCTTTCGATTCCGCTGCACCAATTTCGTCAAGCCCTGGGCCGCGTCGCCCGGCCACATATGCAACGAGATCGCCTCGATCAAGTTGAGGCCTCGGGCGCCTATCGACCGAAGCTCTGCGCCGCCGTGGGTCTACATCTACTGCTGTCGGCCGGGTTGGGAGCTCGACGAGGTCCGCGGCGACGATCCGGAATGGCATCCCATCCTGACGGATCGCCGCTTCAAAGGATTCAGATGTCCCACCTGCCGGCGCCCGGCGGAGCATCGCTGGGTCAACATGACGGGCAAGGACTGTCTGGATGCGCTCCGAGATGCCGGTCCGGCGTCACCGATCCCCGCCTGATGGTCGACCGCTGGCCGCATCCGCCGGGCACGCTGCGCGCGATCCGACAGATCATCGGACACCACTACGTCATCTGCCGGCGCTGCCGGCGATACACCGACATGGTAATCCCGCGCGGCCAGGAGGATCGCAAGTATGACCCCTGCCCTTACCGCTGCAGCATCTGCCGTCAGCGGGGCGAGCTCGTCACCGCGGTGCCGGAGGGCTTCGAGAGGATCGCAGGCCCCAACGACCCGCCGGCGCATCGGCCGGCATTCTGAGGTACGGTGCCCGGATGACAGACGATCCGACCCTTCTCCTCGAGGCCGCTTTCGAGGAAGCCGACAAGCTGGTGCGGCAGGGGCTTCGCAACAAGGTCGAGACAGAGCCCTACTATCTGATGCTCGCGCTTGGGCCGGACGGCGCCGCCATCATCCGTAGCAACTGCGACGCCGGCGCGTTGCGTGCAATGTCGAGGATGTGCGCGGAGATCGCCAATCAGGTGGAAGCAGGACGCACCGGGCGGACCCACTAGGCGCCATGCCGCCGACGGCGGCCAAGACCGGGGAAAGTGCCCGCCAAGCCTAAATACCTCCTAGCCGCAACCAGGAGGGAAAGGCCATGAGGACCGTCATCATCAAGGAATACGAGCGCACCCGATTCGGCAAGCGTGAGAAGGTCAGGGAGCACCTGCGCTGCCCGCCAGGCCGCTGCACCTGTTAATCTTTTCTCGGCGCTTCGTGCGGCGAGTCCAGGTGCTGCAGCACCTCCTCGAGATCGAGTTCGTCGACCCAATGAGCGCAAATCGGACACTGGGAATGATGCCCGCTTTCCGCCTGTTGGGGGACGACGGCAAAGCGCGGCACCGGCGCCGCGGCCCCGCGTTTAGGCTTTCGTGAGGTCATCGCGCAGCCCTTTGTACGACGGGTGCCGGAGGCGCCCGTCCGCGCTCTTGTTCGGATAGCGTACTTCGACCATCACTTTCGGCACGATCCACTTCGCCTTTGCGGGCTTGCGCGGTGGCTTCTGAAGCTGGGGTTGCCGGACAACCAGCTTCGAGAGTCTGCGATCGAGTTCGGCGAGATCGCCGGCACCGAAGCCGCGCTCCACGGTGCCAGCATAGGCAAGCTCGCTCCCCTTCCCGCTCGCCAGGTACAGGCCTTCAACACGGCCATTGTCGTCGGGTGTGTAGCCGACGACGGTGAACGTCTCAGATACCTCGCAGCGGGTCTTGAACCAGGTGGTCGAGCGGCCCGAGCCGTAGGGCGAATCGAGCCGCTTCGACACGATGCCCTCGAGATGGAGCTTGCAGGCGCCCGCATACATGCGCCGCCCCTCGATCTCGAGATGCTCGACGTAGGCCAGGTGCCGCGAGGCCTTGCCGATGAGGTCGGCAAGTCGCTCCTTGCGATCGCGATAGGGTAAGGGCCGCAAGTCTTCGCCGTCGAGCCACAGAAGGTCAAAGACCTGATAGACGATCGCCGGGTGGGCTTCGCCAAGCTGGCGGCGCAGCTCGTGGAAGTCGGAGACGCCGCCTTTAAGCGCCACCACCTCGCCGTCCAGGATGGCGCTGGTGGCGCGGATGCGGGAAACGGTTTCCGAGATCGGGTGGAACGTCACGCTCCAGTCATTCCCGGCGCGCGTGAAGATCTGCACGGCGCCGTTGTCGAGATGCGCCTGCCCACGATAGCCGTCCCACTTGATCTCGTGGCCCCAGATGTCTCCAGTCGGCGGCTTGTCGACTTCAGACGGATTGCAGCTCTCGATGAAGCCGGGCTTTTGCCGCCGGCCCACTCGGCTAGCGGCCGCCGTCGATCTCGCTTTCAATCTCTCGCTCCACGAAGAATACGAGGTCCGACAGCATGTCGTCGGCGTAGCCCTCCAGCGCGTCGCCGACGTGCCGCGGTGCGATGCCGTGCCGGCCGGCGAGCCATTCGAGCACCTCGCGAACACGCTTGCGGGCTTCGCCGCGATCGAGCTGCAGGTTGCGGAGCCGATCGGCCGGATCGCGCAGGCTCACGCCCTGGCGGGCCCACCCGGCGGGCAGTGGAAGCTGTATCGACATGGTCCCCTCACGTACGGGGACTCAACTGTCATCGGGCGTTAATGTTGCCCCCGGTGCTTTCTCCGATGAAGTTTTCAAGCTGTGGTGGGTGTTCTCTATTCGGCCTCACTAAGCGTCGCTCCGAAGATCAGATGCGGCCGGCAGCTTCGGGAGTGTCCAGCCCTTGATCAGCGCGTAAATCGCCGGGATGACGATCAGGGTCAGCAGCGTTGACGATACCATCCCGCCGACCATGGGCACGGCGATACGATTCATGACCTCCGATCCGGTACCCGTACTCCACAAGATCGGCAGCAACCCAGCCATAATCGCCACAACTGTCATCATCTTCGGCCGTACCCGATCGACGGCGCCGGTTGTGA
>JAEUMA010000103.1 GCA_016793565.1 Rhizobiaceae bacterium | reverse complement strand
GCCGGTGAAGCAGGCGAGATCGAGCAGAAAATCCTGCACGCGGGCCTGCGCGAGCAATTCGCGCAGGCGGGCGCGGGCTGCCGCCGCTTCTGCCGTTACACGGTCCGCAAGGTCACCCAGCGCCGGCAATTCGGGATGTGCGTCCGCCTCGGGACGGAGAAGTTCGGCCGCCGCCACGTCGAGGTCGCGCACTTGCCCTGCCTCGGCGGCCAGCCAGCGTGCCTCGGCGCCGAGTGCGTCGGCGGCGGAGCCGCCGACAGGGCCGGCGAAAACCCGTAGCGCGCTGCGCAGCCGGCGCAGGCCGACGCGAAGCTGATGCACCGCTTCCGGGTCATCGAGATCGCGGGCGGCAAGTACGTTGGCCGCCACCTGTTCGAGGCACTCGCGCAAGACGGAGCAGGCCGCCCGCTCGACCGTCTGGCCCGCCTCGATCGCCGGGGCGACGGCGTTCCGCGGCGCAACGGGCGGCTCGACGAAGCCCTCCTCGGCGAGCAGGAAGCAGCGCGCCGATTTCGCCAAGCGCGAGAAGCGTAACGCGCCCACGGGCAGCAGCATGCGGGCGATCTCGAAAAGCCGGGCGGCGTTTCCCTCGACCAGCTCGATCTCGGCCTCCTGCAATTCGGCGCTCCGCTCGCCGGCGATGATGCGGCCGATGTCGACGGCCAGTTCCGCGGCCGTGCCGTCGGCGAGCCGCACCAGACCGGAGGCCCGCCGGATCGCGGTTTCGCAGACCGGCTCCAGCACCGCGCCCAGGACAAGGGCGGCGACACGGTCCCGCACCTGCTCGTCGGGGATGGCCTGGATGTCGAGCCGCCCCGCGCGGGCGGCGACTTCACACTCCTGCGTAACCGACAGGCCGCCAGACAGGCTGCCGTCGCATTTGACCGTCTGTAACCAGCGGCGGCCGTCGCGGCGCATGCGCAGCACGATACCCGCCCGGCGCAGGGCCCGCGCAGGCGTATCCCAGTAGACGGTTCGCAGCAGGCGGGCAGCCGGAACCTTCTCCGCCAGCCCAAGCGAGCGCGCTTGTGGCCAGATTCCCTTGGCGGTGGCAGGGTCCAGCAGCAGCTTCAGCTCGATCTCGCTCATGCAGCGCATCTGCGCACCACGCCGCCGGGCAGGCAAGCGCCGGCAGCGCATTTTCGATGCCGCAGAGCGTCGCATGGGAAAGGCCAGGCAGGCCGCGACCGCTTCTTTCTTTCGTCAGGTGTGGTGACTATATTCCCCCTGCCCTACCCATCTGGAGGACGCGAATGGCGACGTTGCAGAATTTCGATGCCGAAATTGCCAAGACTAGGAAGGCGGTCGAGGAGATGCGCTCCAAGATCGACCAGTCGACCACCGTGCTCGACCAGATCGCCAAGACCGACGAGAAGATCGGATCTGCAAGTTTCGATATCGAGAACGCCCGCATCGAAGATGTGATCGCGCAGCAGAAGGTGATGGAATCCAACATCGCCGACCTCATCATAGGGCTTGAGGACGCCACAAACGCCTTCGGTTCCGAGTTCGAGAACATGAAGAGCTTCACCGGCTGGGAGACTTTCGTCGGCATCTTCTCGGACGAATCGAAGCAGCGCATGCGTACAGACCGCGTGCGCAACATGTCGCTGGCCGGCAATCTGCAGGACCTGCTGTCCAAGTCGGATACGATCGTCGGCATCCTGAAGGCGCAGCGCGAGGTGCTCGACCAGCGCTACAAGACCTCGGAGACGAGCCTGTCGCAGGTCATAGAGCGGCGCAAGGCGACCACCGAGACGCTGACCTCCGTGCAGAAGCGGATCGAGGAGCTGAACCCGATGCTGCTCGACATCGAGAACAAGATCGCCGCCTCGACCAGCCAGAACGAGCGAACGCAGTTGGAAGCCGACCGCTCCAAGCTCGCAACCGAATACAACGAGCGGCAGGCCAAGGAGCAGGAACTGCTGGCCGAGAGCCAGACGCTGGAGCGCTACACCTCGATGTTCCAGACCTTCGTGGATTCGCTCAACAACCAGATCGCCGCGCAGAACACGCTGATCAACAAGCTGACCATCGACACCGAGCAGCGCATCGTCCTCTATAAGGCCCTGGAGGACTCTCTGAAGACCGCCGCCCAGCAGGACGTGGCGCACAAGATCAACACGCTGGGTTCCAAGGTCGACAACACTGCCGAGGAAACCATGGCGGGCATCGGCGCCGCGGCGCAGAAGCATATCGGCGACCTGCTCGAACTGCACGAGAAGAACATGGTCGCGTCGGCCGACATCCAGCGGCGCAAGAAGCTTGCCGACGATGCGTTCGCGCGCCGTTTCGAGGAGGTTCTGCGCAAGCACAATTCCTCGGACTACGTGCAGAGCTGAACTGCAGCCCGTCCGCTGAGGCATGATCCCCGCCGACGATCCCGCAGCACGGTACTTCGCCGCGATGGCCGCCGCGCTGGCGGGCCTGGAGCTTTTCCTGCGCGACGACCGCTCGCCGCTCTACCGCCACGATGTGTTCGCCGGCGTCGTAGCAGAATATATCGACAAGCTGGAGAAGTCGTTTTCCTGCTGGCGCAACCGGCTGGGCTTCATGGACAGTTTCCGCATCTCGCGCGCGGAAAGCGGCTTTCCGGTCTTCCAGAACCTGCTCGAGCTGGAGAACGATCGCAAGCAGGCGCCGCAGCGGCTGGCTAACATCCCGGAAGCCGATGAACTGCGCGCGGAAATGGCGGACTTCATCCTGCGCCACAAGCAGTTCCCGGCGGCACTGCAGAAATCGATGGCCGAGCGCCTCTATCTGGAGGATGTCGACGACGGCGTCACCTTCGCGCCGATGATGCTGGCGCAGACGGTGCGCGTTTCGGTCAACGCGGCGACCCGGCGGCCGGTCTACTCGGTTCACTGGGCGACCTTCGACGGCACGGCCAACCTGCCGCTGATCTACATGGCCACGGTGGAAGATTCCTCGGACGGTCTGGTGGCGCAACTGGTCGGCGACGACGGCATGCTGAACGAGAAAGTCCCGGTGCCCCTGCCCGTCGAGGGCCTGCTAAATCCGGAACTCGCACACCGCTTCGACGACTTCACCGAGAAGAACTCGGCCTATACGCTGTCGCCGGTCACCATCGCCACCAATCTGGACAAGGATTTCGAGACGCTCCACCCCAAGCAGTTGCGCCGGCTGGTGCTGGGGCCGTTCTATTCGGCCGGCATTACCGAGCATAACAGCACGGTCAGCGAGGTGCTGGCCAAGGTGCGCCGGGCCGACAATGCCTGGCTGCTGACCTGGACCGTGCAGGACGTCTTCTCGAAGGCCGAGCGGCCGGGGAAACGCGGCTTCTTTTCCAGCGAGAAGCCGGCGCAGGAGTTCCATATCGAGACCGACGATCTGGAGGCGGCCCGCCAAGGCGTCTCTAGCTACGAGAAGCATGCGCTGATCCCGCACGAGGCCTATCAGGCGCTCTACGCCGCCGGCGAGGCGCAGGGCATCTTTGCGGGCTACAAGGTGCACATCCTGTCCAAGGACCAGGTGATCAACGATGCCTGAGGGGCCTGTGCCCGCCACCCCCGACGCGAGGAGGAGATGACATGGACGCAGGGCTGACCGCCATCGACGAAGCCGACATCGAAAAGCACCGCGCCACCGCGCAGAGCATGGTGACGCGCGTGGTCGTGATGGAGGACGCCAGCCGCTCGGGTACGGCGCTTGCCGGCACGGGCCGCCGCTTCGTGTCTCCGGTCTCGACGGGCTCGGTGCGGCGCACGCGCGAGGTCGAGCTTACCAAGACCATCGACGCGGTGCGTCCCGGCGACCAGATGATGTCGATCCCGCAGCACACGCTGCTTTTCCGCGCCCGTCGCGGGATCGCGGTGGCGCTTGCGATCGGCGAGGTTTTTGGACGCGGCACGGACCTGGAGGCGCTGCAGGCGAAAAATGCGCGGGCGCCTTTGGAGGGTGAGGACGCCCAGCAATTCAAGAAGCTGCTGGCCGCCTCCGCCTATGTCGCGGCATTCAGCTTCGCGTCCTACCTGCTGCAGACCATCGAGGCCGATGGCGAGCCGCCAAACGACATTCCCGAGCCGGATTTTCTATTCGACACCCCGCAGGACGCGCTGAAGGCGCTGGTGGCCGGGCTCGACACGGCGATCGCGCCCTCGAAGGACGACGGCGACCTGATGGTGCGCGCCAAGGCCGCCGCCAGGGTGGCGATCGAAGGGCTTTTGTCGCGAAAGGGCCGTTTCGACGCGCTCGGCCCGTTCGAGAATGCGCATATCCGCATCGACGCGGACGATTTCACTCTCGACGGCTTCGATGTCGCGCCGGGCAACAAGACCAAGCCGCTGGTGATGACCTTCAAGAAACCCGAGGAGGTCGTCGGCAACCACATCGCCAAGTATCAGGCGGTGAAGCTCGCCAAGATGATGATGGCGTATGACTTCGAGCGCGAGCTTAACCCGTTTGTCGAACTCGGCGGCTTCCTGTTCACCTTCATCGGCGACGGCTCGCCCGGCACCGGCAAGACGACGCTCATCCAGATGATCGCCGGCCTGCTCAACGGCTACTGCCAGGTCGCCGGCTATCCGTTCCACTACGAGAATTTCGGCGTCGACCAGATTTCGTCCTACCAGGGCAAATCAGGCCAGAACTGCCGCCAGTTCATCAACAACGTCATCAATCCTCGCGTCATCGGCTTCGGCACGGTCGACGACATCGACCAGGTGGCGGCGCGCCGCTCCGACGACCGCGCCTCGGCCGGCCAGCAGGAAATCACCGGCGTGCTGATGGAGGCCTTCGCCGGCGTCTCCACGGTGGTGCGGGGCAACTGCTCGTTCGGGATGTTCTCGAACTACCCGGAAAACGTCGACGACGCGCTGCGCCAGCGCGCTGGCGCCCGCTGGCTGGTCGACGGCCCGCAGACCCGCGACGACTACATCGACATCTTCGTGCTGCTGGCCGGCAAGAACCACAAAATTCCGCTCGGCGAGCACCAGCTCTATGCGGCGCAGGAGATTCAGCGGGCTGTTTCCGAGGCCTATGAGGAGCATTCCAAGCCGAAGGAAGACGGGCTGAAGAAGGTGTACGACCGCTATCTGAACGAGTTCGGCGAGCCGGACACGCTGACCGACGTCGGCACCTACCTGCATCTGATCAAGGAAGCCGAGCCCCGTTTCACCGGCCGCGCCATAAAAAACATCACCGACGCCGTCAAGATGCGGGCGATGGACATCGAACTGCCGGACGAGTGGTTTGCGGCGCCTGAAGCCTTCATGCACAAGGGCTACGACGACAAGAAGGCGATGATTTCCGAGCTGCGGCGCCCGTTCACGATGGACATGGTGATGCAGGAGATCAACCGCTACGCCGATTCCGAGTTCCGCTACGCCGACAAGTCGGACGACGCCGCCGTGCAGAAGCTCTTGCGCGACGCCCGCCTGCGCGAGCGGGCGGCGAAGGAAATGGAGACGCTGAAGGCGAAAGGGCAGTGGGATATATGAGGATTGAAGACTAAGGCGCTACCCTCTATATCTAGCTAAGCTAGCTTAGGATTTTGCCATGCAGGTGGGTACTTTCGACGCTAAGAATCGACTGAGTTCGCTTTTGGATATGGTCGAGGCAGGCGAAGAAGTGACGATCACGCGCAATGGAAAGCCTGTCGCGCGGCTGGTGCCTGTTGAAACGCGGGACATCGAGGGCGTTCGTCGCGCGGTAGAGGGATTGAGGGCGATCCGCGCGCAAAGCCGCCCTGGTCCCGAAAGTCTCAAGGAGCTTGTGAACGAAGGGCGACGCTATTGAGTGTCGTGATCGACAATTCTGTGGCGCTGGCTTGGGTTCTTACTGACGAACGTGGCGACGTCGCGGACAGGCTTCTGGATAATTTGATGCACGAAGGCGGTCATGTGCCTTTCACCTTTCGCGCCGAGTTTGCGAACGGGCTGACCGTGGCCGTGCGGCGCAACAGGATCGACCGGGAGTCACGCACGCAAGCGCTCAGCTTCATGGAGGGCTTGAAGCTGGTCCATGACATCGACGGCCGGGAGCGCATGCGTTCAGCGGTGGACCTCGCCGACGCACATGGATTGACGGTGTATGATGCAATTTATCTCGACTTGGCCCAACAACGGCGCCTACCGCTTGCCACGTTCGACAGGCAGCTCGCTGCAGCGACGCGTGAAGCCGGTGTTGCGCTCGTCATACCTTAAGCTCCGGGATCCGACTTGAACCTCCTGCGCGATTCGGAACTCATCTTCGGCCGCCTCCTGCGCATCGAGGAGCCGCACCTGATCAGCCGTTACAACAAGGCCCTGACCGCGTTCGGCCTGCCGGCGACAAAGCTCACGAGCTTCGACATCGACCGGTCCGGCTTTTCGCCGCAGGTGGCGGAAGAGCTGGGCGACATGCTCTATCTCGATCCTAACGAGGTGAACCGGCGCTTCATCATTCTCACACCGGCGCAGCAGGATCTGCCGGTGGTCCACACGGCTTTTTCGAACACCTCGCAGCTTCTCTACGAGTTCTTCACGCGCAACAGCCGCGCCATCGACGCTCTCACGATCAAGGATGTCATCTACGGCGAGATCGAGGATTCGGTCGCCAAGGTAGAGGACATCGAGGATCTGCTGTCGATAAGCCAGGTGGAGTTTCGCGTGCTCTCGGCCGAAGACGTGCTCGGCAAGGCGGCCGAGCTCGGCAGGCTGGTCGATCGGCTGAAGCAAGAGCCGGACGCCTGGCGCGACGACGCCATGCTCGGCCGCATGGTGGACTTGGCCAAGGTGACGGGCGACATCCGTGAGAATGCGCTGGTGCCGGACCAGGTCATCTTCCGGCACAGCGCATTCTGGACCAGCCATTTCGGAGGCACCTACATCTTCGTCGATCCGGACACCACTACGGTTATCGGTGACCCTGCCGCGCCGGGCTTCCGGCGGTCGCGGCCTTGGCAGGTCAGCTATCTTTCCATCGACGATCCCGAGCGCGTGTTCGCCTTCCTGGCTTCCACGGGCCGCATCGAGCTGCCGCGCGCATCGTGGGTGGAGGCCTCGGGCTATCTGGAACACCGCGCTGAAATGATTGTGCGCACCCTGGTGCACCGGACGGACCCGCAGCGCGACCTTTCCAGCATCGGCACCGTCTGGCTGCAGACCTGGATCCAGTCGAACGCGGCCCTGATCAACAGCGAGGGGACTTTTCCCTTCCTCAACGCCGCCAAACGTGAGATCGCCCAACTCGGCCAGCTCAAGATCGATGACGTGCCTCCGGCAAGGCGCTTTCTCGTCGTGCGGGCGAGGACGGATCATCCCGACGCCTGGCTGACCAGCCGCCTGATCTCGGATTTCGTGCCCTTCGACTTCGTGTCGCGCTATGTCTTCAACAAGCAGGGCTTCTATCGCGACTACGAGAATTTCGATCCGGTCTGGCGGGCCCATGTTGTGGACACGCTGAAAACCACATATCTCAAGGACAAGGCGGGCTTTCGCGCACGTCTCTACGGTCTGACCGACTAGCCGGGCGCCGCAGCAGGGGTTTTCGACGCATGCTCGATCCGATCGTGAACTTCTTCACCCGGATGTTCTACTGGATCGGGCGTGGCATCGGTTTTGCCATCGGCGTGCTCCTGTGGCCGTTCATGTGGCTGGGCCGCTGGTACTGGCAGCGCGGCTGGATGCTGAAGTCCATCCTCGGCGTGATCGTTGCCGGCATCGTCGGCCTCTATGCGTATTTCATCTGGAACACACAGGTCTGGAGCGGCTTCAACACCGACTACGTCGCCAACTACACCTTCGACAACGTCTCGGCCGGCGAGCAGCAGTCGCTAGCCGCCGACGGCACGCGCCGCTGCGCACGCTCGGCGATCGCCGACGTGACGGCGGATCTCGTCGACTTCAACGTCAACGAGAATGCCTGGATCTCCTCGATGATCCTGTACAAGCTCGGCTTCTTCGGAATTCCGTGGGACAACACGCCGTTCCTCGACAACAAGGCCTCGTTCCAGCGCGGCGTGCACGAGGCCGTCCGCCGCACCACGACCGAGCTTGCAGACAATCTGGGACGCGTGCGAACCACCTCGCAGATCGACTCCAATCTTCAGAGCGCCCGCGGCAACGCGCAGTTCGACGAATACACCTGGTATTTCGGCTTCAATCCCTTCGGCCCGAAGACACCGACGCCGAGCTACTACCGCTCGATCGTCAAGGATTTGCGTACCTTCAACGACCGACTAGAGCGCTGCGAGGCCGTGTTCGACGCCCGCGCCGACAATCTTATCCAGTATCTCGACCGCATCGCCAGCGCTCTGGGCGACACGTCGGCCATTTTGCGGGAGCGTTCGGAGAACTACAACAACGGCTGGTTCGACGTGCGCGCGGACGACCGCTTCTGGTTCGCCTTCGGACAACTCTACGGCTACTACGGCCTGCTGAAGGCAGCCCAGGTTGATTTCGAGAAAGTGCTTGCCGAGCGCAATCTGAACGCGCTTTGGGACACGATGGAACAGCAGGCTCATTCGGCACTGCGCATCCAGCCCTTCATCATCGCCAACGGCCGCGAGGACGGCTGGATCACGCCCACGCATCTCGCGACCATGGGCTTCTATATCCTGCGCGTGCGCTCCAACCTGGTCGAAATCAGCAACGTATTGGCACGCTGAAGCCTTCGGGCCGCCCCGCGAAGATCGTCGCGGGGATGTTACTCGTCGTCGCCCTCGGTGGCCTCATGCGCGTCGGTCGCCGCCTCGAATCCGGCATTCCAGTCGCTATGCGCCGGCGTCCCCTTCGGATGCGGGTTGTCGTCCTTGCTCATCCCGGTCTCGGCCGCGATGACGCCGTCTTCGAAAGGTGTCGTGATCACGATCATGGTGCCGCCATTGTAGCGCCACCGCCGGAAGGCCGCCAGTGAGGTCATTCGCCTCCGCCGCTCCGACCTGTCGCAAACCGTGCATCGCACGGCTGTTTTGGGATGGCGGCGCATCGCAGGCTGAGGCTCTATGCGCGCCTGTCGGGACAAGCGGACGGGAGCCGGCCTCGGCTGACTTTCTTCCCGTGAAACTTTATTGCATGACAGTTGACCGCCGGAGGCCCGCGAGGCTACAAACGGGCGCATTCCCGCGGCGGTCTTCGTGATAGAGACAGCGGCGGGTCAGCCCGCCCGAGACGACCACGCCAAACCCTGAGGAACGCCGTCATGGCCGAGTTCAAATCCGATATCGAGATCGCACGCGCCGCCAAGAAGAAGCCCATCATGGAGGTTGGCGCCAAGCTCGGCATTCCCACCGAGCACCTGCTTCCCTACGGCCACGACAAGGCGAAGATTTCCGCCGAATTCATCAAGTCGGTGCAGGGCAACAAGAACGGCAAGCTCATCCTGGTCACGGCGATCAACCCGACGCCCGCGGGTGAAGGCAAGACGACGACGACCGTCGGCCTGGGTGACGGGCTTAACCGCATCGGAAAGAAGGCCATTACCTGCATTCGCGAGGCATCGCTCGGGCCGAACTTCGGCGTCAAGGGCGGTGCTGCCGGCGGCGGCTATGCGCAGGTGGTGCCCATGGAGGACATGAACCTCCACTTCACCGGCGACTTCCACGCCATCACCACAGCCCACAACCTGCTGTCGGCGCTGATCGATAATCACATCTACTGGGGTAACGAGCTCGGCATCGACCTGCGCCGCGTGGCCTGGCGCCGCGTCATGGACATGAACGACCGCGCTCTGCGCGAGATCATCGTGTCGCTCGGCGGCGTCGCCAACGGTTTTCCGCGCGAGGCGGGCTTCGACATCACCGTCGCTTCCGAAGTGATGGCTATCCTCTGCCTTGCAACCGACCTGAAGGACCTCGAGAAGCGCCTTGGCGACATCATCGTGGCCTATCGCCGCGACAAGAGCCCGGTCTACGCACGCGACCTCAAGGCTGACGGCGCGATGGCGGTTCTGCTGAAGGACGCCATCCAGCCGAACCTCGTGCAGACGCTGGAGAACAATCCGGCCTTCGTGCACGGCGGCCCGTTCGCCAATATCGCGCATGGCTGCAATTCCGTGGTCGCGACGACCACGGCGCTGAAGCTTGCCGACTACGTGGTGACCGAGGCCGGCTTCGGCGCCGACCTCGGGGCGGAAAAGTTCTTCGACATCAAGTGCCGCAAGGCGGGGCTCAAGCCGGATGCGGCGGTCATCGTCGCGACGGTGCGCGCCATGAAGATGAACGGCGGCGTGAAGAAGGACGATCTCGGCAAGGAGAATGTCGAGGCGGTGAGGAAGGGCTGCGCCAATCTCGGCCGCCATATCGAGAACGTGAAGCAGTTCGGCGTGCCGGTCGTGGTTGCGATGAACCACTTCGTTTCGGATACCGACGCAGAAATCCAGGCGATGAAGGACTATGTCAGCCAGCAGGGCGCAGAGGCCATCCTGTGCAAACACTGGGCGCAGGGCTCGGCCGGCATTGAGGAACTGGCCCGCAAGGTCGTGGAGATCGCCGAGAGCGGCGCCGCGCAGTTCTCGCCGCTCTACCCCGACGACATGAAGCTGTTCGACAAGATCAACACCATCGTCAAGCGCATCTATCGCGGCGACGAAGCGATTGCGGACAAGTCGATCCGCGACCAGCTCAAGGCCTGGGAAGACGCCGGCTACGGCAATCTGCCGGTCTGTATGGCCAAAACGCAGTACTCGTTCTCGACCGATCCTAACCTTCGCGGCGCGCCGACCGGCCACACCGTGCCGATCCGCGAGGTCCGTCTCTCTGCCGGCGCCGGCTTCGTGGTGGTGATCTGCGGCGAGGTGATGACGATGCCGGGCCTGCCCAAGGTGCCGTCGTCCGAGAAAATCTTCCTCAACGACAAGGGCCAGATCGAAGGCCTCTTCTGAGGAACTGCATATCGGCAAAAGTTCGAAGGGCGGCTCCAGGGCCGCCCTTTTTGCTGGCGGTATGGTTCAATCCATATGCGCTGCGGCGGGCGCTCCCGCCGGAGCGGCGGCGCGCGGCTTGCGCAGCACGAGCGCCAGCGGCAGCGCCATCAGCGTGACGATCATCATCAGCTTGAAATCGTCGATGTAGGAAATCATCAGCGCCTGCTGGTTGACCAGCAGGTCCATGCGCGACAGCGCGGTCGCATCGCCGCCGGCCGCCAGCGGCGACACCGCCCACAAATTGGGATTGAAAGGCGATATGGCTACGGAGAGGTCGGCGTGGTTGACCTGTGTGTTGTGCGTAAGCACCACCACGACGATCGAGATGCCGATAGACGAGCCGATGTTGCGAACCAGGCTGAAGAGGCTCGCCGCGTCGGTGCGGTGCTTGGGGTCCAGCGTGGCGAACGCGACCGTCGACAGCGGCACGAAGACGAGGCCGAGGCCGAGCCCCTGGATGATGCCGCTTTCCACGATCAGCCAGCTGTCCATCTGCGGCGAGAAGCCGGTCATCAAGTAAAGCGAATAGGCCGTCAGCAGCAGCCCCGTGACGACGAGATAGCGCGCATCGACCAGACGCACGAGACGGCCCACGGCGAGCATCGAGATCATGGTGCCGACCCCGCGCGGCGCCATCACCAGCCCGGTAGTGGTCGTCGGGTAGCCGAACAGCCGCGACAGCATCGGCGGTAGCAGGGCGAGGCTCGCCAGCAGGATCACCCCGATCACGAAGATGAAGATCAGCCCGGTGACAAAGTTGCGGTCGAGAAAGATCTTGCGGTCGATGAAGGGCGCTTCGGCCGTGGCGGTGTGAACCGCGAACACCCAGAAGCCGGTGATGGCGAGGCCGAGCTGAATCCAGATCTCGGCGGCGGAAAACCAATCGACCTCGCCTCCGCGGTCGAGCATGAGCTGCAGCGAGCCGACGCCGAGCGACAGCATGGCGAAGCCGAAGAAGTCGAAACCGCGCAGTCGCCGCGCGATGCTCGGCAGATAGGCCGCGCTGCCCAGGAAGGCGACGATGCCGACGGGCAGGTTGATGAAGAACACCCAGCGCCAGTTGAAGCTCTCGGTCAGCCAGCCGCCGAGGGTCGGGCCGATGATGGGGCCGACCATGATGCCTGCGCCCCACATCGCCATGGCCTGGCCGTGACGCTCCTTGGGATTGATGTCGAGCAGGAAGGTCTGAGACAACGGCACGATCGCGGCCCCGAACACGCCCTGCAGCAGGCGGAACGCCACCATCGTCTCGAGGCTCCAGGCGATGCCGCACATCATGGACGTGACCGTGAATCCCACGACGGAGACCAGGAACAGTTCCTTGCGTCCGAAGCGGTCCGACAGCCAGCCAGTCAGCGGCGTCATGATGGCGGCCGCGACGATGTAGGAGGTCAGCACCCAGTTGATGGTGTCGGCCGAAGCGCCGAGGTCGCCCACCATCGAGGGCAGCGCGACATTGGCGATGGTGGTGTCGAGCACCTGCATGACCGTCGCCAGCATGATCGACACGGTAATCAGGCCGCGATGGGGAACGTTCGAATGACCTGCTGGCGCGCTCATGGCACCGGACCTTGATATGGCGATATGGGAGACGGTTCCCGGACCCGCGGACCGGAAACCGATGCTGTCTTTATTCGACGGCCTGGTCGGCGGGCTCGCCGGCGAAGGCATGGCCCCACAGCGCACCGAGGCCCCGCGCCACGCCCGTATCCACCGTCACGGCGGCGCTCATGCCGGTGCGCAGCGGCAGCGCCGCGTCGGCATCCTCCAGCGTCAGCCGCACCGGCACGCGCTGCGTGACCTTGACCCAGTTGCCGGTAGCATTCTGCGCCGGCAGCAGCGAGAACTCGGCGCCCGTTCCGGCGCCCACGGCGTCCACGCGTGCCCGGTAAGTCCGGCCGGGGAACGCGTCGAACTCCACCTCCGCCGGCTGCCCCGGCCGCATATGGGTAAGCTGCGTTTCCTTGAAATTGGCCTCGATCCACGAATCCTGCGTCTCAACCAGGGTGAAGAGCGGCGTGCCGACGCTGACGAACTGACCTGCCTTGAACGAAGACGCCTGCGAGATCACTCCGTCGGACGGCGCGCGGACCGTGGTCTCTGAGAGGTTGAAATTGGCCTTCTCCTGGGCGGCGAGCGCCTCCATGACAGCCGGATGCTTGTCCGTTTCAATGTCCGGATTGCCGCCCAGCGCCGCCCGTGCGCTGGCAATTCCCTCGACCGCGGCCAGATGCTCGTTCTCCGCCTTCTGCCAGTCCCGCCGCGCTTCGTCGAGCGCGGAGCGCGTGTTGATGCCCTTGTCGGCCAGCGTCGTCTGACGGTCGTACTCGCTCTTCAGATAGTCGACCTCGCCGGCGGCGACCTTTTCCTGCGCGAGTGCCTGGCTGTAGGCGGCGCGAAGCTGTTCAACGTTGAGGCGCGCGGCCTCGACCGCAGCGTTCGCCTGGTCGAGCGCGATGCGGTACGGCTCGGGATCGACAGCGAACAACAGGTCGCCGGCCTTGACGGCCATGTTCTCCGTCACGTCGACAGTGACGATCCTGCCCGCCGTCTCGGCCGAGATGGTGACGCGCGCCTGCCGCAGGTTGGCGTTCTCCGTCTCCTGATAGCGTCCGCCGTTGACCCAGAAGTAGCCGCCGCCCAGCGCGAGCGCGAGCGGAACCGCCAGCATCAGCACGAAACGGGAGCGTCTACGCTTGCGGGGTTGCGGCGCGCTCTTGGCCGGCACATGCGAGGTGATAGGCGCGGGCGTGACCGCCTTGGAGGTCGATTCGTCGACTTTCGAAACCGCGTTCATGCCGCATGTCCTTTCGCAGTCGCTTCCTGTCCGGCCGAGACTTGCTCGTCGGATAAATTGCGCACGATGGCGTCCAGGCCGCGCACCAGAGCGCGGCGATCTTCACGCGAAAGATCGCGCAACGCGTCGTCGTAAACCTCGCCGGCCATGCTTTTGACCTCACCAAAGACCTCGCGGCTCCTCTCCGTTGGGAAGATCATGCGCACGCGGCGATCCGTGGCGTCCTGCCGGCGCTCGATCCAGCCGGCCTCTTCCATCCGGTCGACCAGCCGCGAAACGCTGATGGGCTCGATCTCCAGCAACTCGGCCAGACGCGCCTGGGCTATGCCTTCGCTTTTCACGACATGGACCAGGAGGCGCCATTGCGCGGCAGACAAGCCATGATGGGCCCCCCTTGCTTCGAAGCGCCGGCGCAGAAGTCTGGCTGCCGTATGGATCAGAAAGCCCAGATTCTCAGTGACATCGTCTTTCATGAGCCCAATATATTATAAGCAAGCTCACTTTTCCAAGAGGATCAGCCATGCTGTTTTTGCAATGCAGGATCGGCAAGTTTGCGATGACCGGGGACTGGTTTCCGCGTGGCCGCATGCTCTTGCCGTGCACGGCTTTCCCGGCTATGGAACGGGCATGAACATGCGCTCGATCAAGACGCTTTGGTGGTGGGCCGGCTGACAGCGGCTCTGCATGCGTTTGAAGGGTATGTGGCCGCAACGGGATTTCCGGGCGGCCATTTTGTTTTCAGGCTCTCCGGCTCCGTCAAAGGAAAGATGGGAGACGACAATGACGGTCGAAGTGCTTGATACGGGTGCGGAGAGGTTCGTCACCGAAGGAGGCGTGGCGATCACGCGCCACCGGGTGGCCACTCCATATGCCGGCGCCATAGAGACATATGTCGACGCGCTGAACAGCCGGCGCGGGGCGGTGTTTTCCTCGAACTACGAGTTTCCCGGCCGCTATACGCGCTGGGATACAGCCATCGTCGATCCCCCGCTGGTGATATCCTCGCACGGCCGCGGCATGCGCATCGAGGCTCTCAACGCCCGTGGCGAGGTCCTGCTGGCCGCCATCGCGCGCCGCCTGTTGACCGAAACCGACCTGACGCTGACGCAGACCACCACGCGGCGCCTGACGATACGCATCGCCGAACCCGGCCGCGTGTTCACGGAGGAGGAGCGCTCGCGCGCGCCGTCGGTGTTCACCGCCCTGCGCGCCATCGTCGCCCTCTTCCGCACGGAAGCGGACCCCAACCTCGGCCTCTACGGCGCCTTCGGCTACGATCTCGCTTTCCAGTTCGACCCCGTGGAACTCCACCAGGAACGCCAGGAATCGCAGCGCGACCTCGTGCTCTATCTGCCCGACGAGATCCTGGTCGTGGATCACTATTCCGCCAAAGCCTGGCTAGACCGCTACGACTACGCCATCGGCGACCGGTCAACCGAAGGCCTGCCGCGCGAGGGCGCGCAGGAGTCCTACAAGCCGTCCGATCGCATCCCGCCGCGCGGCGACCATGAGCCGGGCGAATACGCCGAACTCGTGCGCAAGGCGATGGAGAGCTTCCGTCGCGGCGACCTGTTCGAAGTCGTCCCCGGCCAGATGTTCTACGAGCGCTGCGAAAGCAAGCCAGCCGAAGTCTCCCGGCGGCTGAAGACCATCAATCCCTCGCCCTACTCCTTCTTCATAAATCTGGGCGAGGGCGAGTACCTAATTGGTGCGTCGCCGGAGATGTTCGTCCGCGTGAGCGGCCGGCGGGTCGAGACCTGCCCGATTTCCGGAACCATCAAGCGCGGCGACGACGCCATCTCCGACTCCGAGCAGATCCTCAAGCTCCTGAATTCCAAGAAGGACGAATCCGAGTTGACGATGTGCTCGGACGTCGACCGCAACGACAAGAGCAGGGTGTGCGAGCCCGGTTCCGTCCGGGTCATCGGCCGGCGGCAGATCGAGATGTACTCTAGGCTGATACACACGGTCGACCATATCGAGGGCCGCCTGCGCCCCGGCATGGACGCCTTCGACGCCTTCCTCAGCCACGCCTGGGCCGTCACCGTCACCGGCGCGCCGAAACTGTGGGCCATGCGCTTCATCGAACAGCACGAGAAGAGCCCGCGCGCATGGTATGGCGGGGCCATCGGCATGGTGCACTTCAACGGCGACATGAACACTGGCCTGACCCTGCGCACCATCCGCGTCAAGGACGGCATCGCCGAAGTGCGCGCGGGCGCAACGCTGCTCTTCGATTCCGTGCCGGAGGAAGAAGAGGCAGAGACCGAACTGAAAGCTTCCGCCATGATCTCCGCCATACGCGACGCCCGCGAGGGAAACTCCGCCGCCACTGAACGCATGACCGCGCGTGTCGGCGAAGGCGTCAAAATCCTGCTGGTCGACCACGAAGACTCGTTCGTGCACACGCTAGCCAACTATTTCCGCCAGACCGGCGCCGAAGTCTCGACGGTTCGCTCCCCTGTGCCGGAGGAGCTGTTCGACAGCCTGCGGCCGGACCTGGTCGTGCTGTCACCCGGGCCGGGCACGCCCAAGGATTTCGACTGCGCCTCGACGATCCGGAAGGCGCGCGCGCGCGACCTGCCGATCTT
>JAEUMA010000079.1 GCA_016793565.1 Rhizobiaceae bacterium | reverse complement strand
CGCTGGATCAGCGTGCGCAGCGGCGGCAATGCGATCCGCGCGCTGACCTTCGCCATGAACCGCAAAAGCGGCCGTTATGTCGGCGGCCTGCCGCCCGAGGAACTGGCCGACGTGCTCGCCCGGGCCTGCGGTTTCCGCGGCTCGATGGCCGAGTACCTTTACTCGACCGTGCGGCACCTGGAGGAACTCGGCATCCGCGACCGTCATCTCTGGCTGCTCCAGGAACTGGTGGCCGAACGGATCGAGCGGTCTCACGGGCCTTTGCCGGACGGCACCGCAGGCTGAGTCAGCCTGCCGCGACGACGCTTACCGGAAGCGCCTAACATCGCGGACTGGCATGTCTTTTCGGTCTCGCGCAGAGGCGCCTAAAAGCAGCGTTGAGTCTCCCTCCAGCCCCGAACGCCCATTTTGTCGCGGCCCGCCCTCGTTATTTTGCACTTGCTAATAGAATGTTGCCGTGCACAAATATGGGATCAGTTGAGGGGCTGAGTGGTGAGCGGGAACATCTTTTTCGGCGCGGCCGAGTATAGCGTTCGCGAAGGCGAACCTTATGCAACAGTAGTCTTCAAGCGCAGCGGCGATCTATCTCGCCCGGTAACAATCGAATTCGAAACCGAAGCAGGCACGGCGACATCGAGCCTCGACTATACGCCACGCTCCGGCACCTTAGTCATGCCGGCTGGGGCGACCAGCGTCAACTTGACCATTCCGATCATCAACGACGGAATGTCCGAGCCGACCGAGCGTTTCAGCGTTTCGCTGATCAGCGTCGACAGCGGCACCGTGCTCTTTCCGCGAACTACCAACGTATCGATCCTCGACGACGAGAATCCCGTGCCGGCGGCGATCGAACCGCCGCTCACATCGCACTACGCGATATCCACCACCGCGATCGTCAGCAACCTCGTCCAGCCGGTGGCTGTCGCGTGGCTCGATGGAGGCCTCTCGACGGCTTTCGTCGCGGAAAAGCAGGGTGTGATCAAATATGTCGATGCCCAGACCGGCGCCCAGTCGGTGGTGCTCGACATCCGCAATATCGTGAATTCCAGCGGCGACCGCGGACTGCTGAATGTCGTTCTCCATCCCGACTTCCAGAACAACCACTATCTCTACGCCTTCTACGTGGCCGATCCGCCGGAAACGGCGACCGCGACCGGTGCGCAGGGCACCGACGGCAACGGCAATCGCTTCTCCTATCTCGTTCGGTACGAGGTGGACATGTCTGGCGCGAAGCCGACGATCGCGCCCGGAAGCGGCACCATCCTTCTCGGCGGCGCGGCGGATTCGCTCTCCGACATTTCCGGCAGCGGCACGCTCAACTTCACCCAACCCGTCAACAGCGGCTATACCGCCTCCGATATCGACCCCGTCACAGGCGGCTACAAGAAAGACTTCCTGAAGGTCGATTCACAGTCTCATGCCGGCGGCGGCATGGCCTTCGGCCCCGACGGCAAGCTGTACGTCGCCATCGGCGACGGCACTTCCTTCAGCTACGCCGATCCGCGCACCCACGAGGTCCAGGACGTCGACAGCCTGTCCGGCAAGGTGCTGCGCATCGATCCGATCACCGGCATGGGGCTGGCCGACAATCCCTTCGCCGAACAGGGCCACCTCGACTCCAACCAGTCCAAAGTGTGGCAGCTAGGCCTGCGCAATCCCTATGTGCTATCCTTTGGCGACGACGGCCGGCTATTCATCAGCGAGACCGGCTGGAGTTCCTGGGAAGAGATCAACACCGGCGGCAAGGGCGCCAATTTCGGCTGGCCCTATTTCGAGGGTGGCGACGGCGGCGTGCTGCTGCGCTCGCCTCAGTACGACACCATGGCCGGCGCGGCAGCCTTCTACGACGCGGTCGCGGCGAGGACCATTTCCGTCACTCCGGCCTACCGGGCATTCTCGCACTTCAAGACCGATCCCGGCTACCAGGTCGGCGCCATTGTCGGCGCCACCGACATCTATACCGGCAACCGGTATCCCGCCGTTTTCGCCAACGACTATTTCTTCGCCAACGTGACCAACGGCCAAGTCTTTTCGGTCGATGTCAACGATCGCACCCAGACCCAGTACGTGATCGATCTCGGCGACTACGGACCGGTGAACTTCACCCAGGGACCCGACGGCTACATGTACATGGCCGACCTGGTCAACGGACACCTGCTGCGGCTCAACATCAACGACGTGCCCAACCAGGCGCCTGTCGCGGTCGACGATACCTGGACGGTGACCGCCGGCAGCTACGCCAAGATCGCCGGCGGCTATCTGACCGCCAACGACATCGACGGCAACAGCGATGCGATCACGCTCAGGGACGTCAGCAGCGCGGGCCGTACCGCCGGCCTGCTCGTCGACGGAACAGTTACCTACAAGGCGCAGGCGGCCGGCTCCTCGCAGTTCGACTACACCGCCATAGACGGCTTCGGCGGCAGCGACACCGGTACCGTCAAGGTGACGGCGATCGTCACCACAGAGGCCGCCGACAAGGTTCAGGTCAAGACCATGTCCTCCTTCATCGACGGCAGGGGCGGCGACGACACGCTGACCGGCGGCTCCGGCCACGACGTGCTGAACGGTGGCGACGGCAACGACCAGATCGACGGCAAGAGCGGACCGGACATCATGTCCGGCGGAAATGGTGACGACACGATCTATGTCGGCACAGCCGGCGACGTCGTCGTGGAATGGGGCCCGGGTGGCAAGGACACGGTCATCAGCAGCGTCGATAATACGCTCGCGGCCAATGTGGAGAACCTGATCCTGACCTTGCTGGCCGCCAAGGGCACCGGCAACAAGCTGGACAACAGTATCACCGGCACCGTCCTGGCCAACACGCTGGACGGCGCCGCCGGCAACGACACGCTGATCGGCGGCGGAGGCGACGACACTCTCACCGGCGGGGCCGGCAAGGATTTGTTCGTCTTCGACCTGACCTCGGGCAAGGACAGGATCACCGACTTCGAGGACGGCCGCGACAGGCTGGATTTCCGGGGCTCCGGCCTGCACTTCGCGGATCTCGCCATAACCAAGGTCGGCGCCGACGCCATCGTCGACTATGGCGCCAACGAACTGCTGATCAGCGGCCTTGCGGACAGGATCACGGACGCCGACTTCCTGTTCTGATCCGGAGGGTTAGCGCCGCGTTTCAGACGTCGACCCAGCCGGCTCCCTTGGCGCCGGCGCGGAAGATGGCGTCGATGACCATCTGGTTCTTCACCGAATCCTCCAGCGCGAAGACCTTGTCCGAACCGCCCTGGGCCGCACGGGCGAAGGCCTCGACCTGCAGACGGTAGTGCGACGCGCCGGGAAAGCGGAAGACCGTCGCTTCGGTGTGCTTCTGGTTGTGCAGCTCGATCTTGTGGTGCTCGTAAAGCCCGGCGTTAAAGGGCGAGCGCACCTCGATGAAGCCTTCTTCGCCGTGGAACACCATGAGCTGGCGAGCCGCCATTTGGGTGGACAGGTAGAATGACAGCTCGAAATCGCCGAAATCCGCGCGGATCGAGGAATAGGTGTCGGTGCCGAACGCCTTGTCGAACTCGACATTAGCCTGCACGCGGATCGGCTCGCGGCCCGTCACGAAGCGGGTCGATACGGTCGGATATACGCCGATGTCGGGCAGTGCGCCGCCGCCAAGTTCCGGGCGATTGCGCATGTTGTCCGGATCGACATTGTAGTAGGTGAACGCGCCCTGCACGTAGCGGAGCCGGCCGATCGCGCCGTCGGCCAGAAGTTCGCGAACCTTCAGCCACTGCGGGTGATAGGTCACCATGAAGGCTTCAGCCACGATCACGCCGTTGCGGTCGCGCGCGGCGATCACCGGCTCGATGTCGGCGGCCTTCAACGCCAGCGGCTTCTCGACCAGCACATGCTTGCCGGCGTCCGCCGCCTTGATCGCCCATTCGACATGCTGCGAGGTCGGCAGGGGGATGTAGACGGCCTCGATCACGTCGGAGGCCAGCATGTCTTCGTAGGAGCCGAAGGCATGCGGGGCGTTGAAGCGGTCGGCCAGCGCGCGGGCCTTGGCGCGATCGCGGCTGGCCACCGCTGCGACCACCCCGTTGTCGGCCTCGGCCAGCGCAGGCAGAACCTGTTCACGCCCGATCTTGGCGGTCGAAAGAACTCCCCAGCGGAACACGGCTACCTCCGGATGTATTTGCGGGCGGATTGTCTTGCCCGAAAAGCCGGAGCCTGCCAAGGCGGCCGTTCACCGACGGCTGGCGCTGAAGTCCGTGTCGAAATCGACGACGTTGGAATAGATGGGCGTGCCGACGTCCATCCCGTAGCGCGAGCGCAGCACCTTGCCGGTGACCCGGAAGTGCAGGCTGCCCTGGTCTGCACTCTCCAGCGCGACCGTAAACTTCTCTGTCCCGCTCTTGCCGCGCGCGGTCAGCCGGCCAGTCACCTCGGCGGTCGTATCGCCGGTTCGCCGCACGCTGGTGGAACGGAACACGATTTTCTTTTCGTTGGCGGTGTCGAAGACCGCATCCGATTTCAGGAAGGCGTCGACGCGGCCCTGGCCGGTGGCGACGCTGTCGGGAAAGATGGTGAAGTCCACCTCGGAACGGCCGACGTCGGACGGGTCGATCCGCACCGAGCCGGAAAACTGGCCGAACCGCCCTTGCATGCCGCTGCCGCCGACGCCGTCGATCGAAAAGCGCAGGCTGGAGCCGGCGGGCGCGATGGCGTAGCGGCCGGCCGCGTCGGAAAGGGTGACGGCCGCCGCTGCCGGCGCGGCGGCAAGAAGCATGATGGCGAGACCCGTGTTGGTAAGCAAGCGTATCGACATTGCAGCCTCCTTCTAAGGGACGATCGGCGCAACCGCCCGAAAGGCTAACGATGCCCCATCGGCGAATCGTCCGCCTTTCGCGCCGGCCGCAGCATCCTGGCCATCACATCGTCGTGCAGGACAAAACGGTGCCGCAGCGCGGCCAGCACATGGCCGATTACCAGCGCGATCGCCGTCCAGGCCATCAGACGGTGCACATCGCCCCAGAACATTTCCGCGCCTTCCGAAACGGCCAGCGGCAAATGCGGTACGACAACCAGATAGAAGGCATAGGTCGGAATGGCGAGGACCGACACCGAGACCAGCGCCCAGCCGGTCAGCGGCAAGAGCAGAAGCGTCGCATAGAGCATGCCATGCGCCAGGCGGGCGCCGCGCGCTTCCCAGCCGGGCATCGAGGTCGGCAGGGCCGGGCGGATTCCGGTCAGCCGCCAGGCCAGCCGTATCACCGCCAGCCCCAGGATCAGCAGTCCGAAGGATTTGTGCCACTGAATCAGGCCGAAAGCCGTTCGCTGGTCGACCCCGTGCATCATGGCGAGACCGAGCCCGGCCTGCCCGATGAACAGGACGGCGATCGTCCAGTGCAGCACGATCGCGACGAGCCCATATCCGGAGCGTGTGTTGCGAAGCATTCTTGGCGCACCTCCCGAAGATCAACGTCGCGGACGGCTACGTGCTTCCCGCAAATCCACGGGCGGCCGCGTCAGATCATTTCGAGCGGCGTCTTGCTGCGAGGTGGCGGGAAGATGGCGTCCAGCTCGGCGAAGTCGGCTTCGGTCAGCCGCAAATCCGCTGCCGCGCGGTTCTGGCGCACATGCTCCGGCGCCGTCGCCTTCGGAATGGCGATCACGTGGCCGTGGCGCATAGTCCAGGCCAGCGCAATCTGCGCGGCGGTCGCTCCGTGCCGCGCGGCGATCGCCGCGAGCCGATTGTCCTCGGCCAGTTCGCCCTGTCCGACGGGCGAATAGGCCATCAGCGGCACGCCATCACGCTGCTGGCGGGGCAGCAGATCGTATTCGATGCCGCGGGCGTTGAGATTGTAGAGGACCTGGTTGGCCTGCACGCGGTTTCCGGCGGCGAGCGAGGCGAGTTCGTCCATGTCGCCGGCGTCGAAATTGCTCACCCCCCACCCGCCGATCTTGCCGTCGGCCCGCAGCCGTTCGAACGCCTCGACCGTGTCGGCGAACGCAAAGCGCCCGCGCCAGTGCAGCAGGTAGAGGTCGATGGTTTCGACGCCGAGACGGCGCAGGCTAGCCTCGCAGGCGGCGACAGTGCCGGCGCGGGAGGCGTTCTGCGGCATCACCTTGCTGACCAGGAAGATCTCCTTGCGCCGGCCGGCGATCGCCTCGCGAACCACCTCCTCGGCGCCGCCGCTGCCATACATCTCGGCCGTGTCGATCAACGTCATGCCGAGGTCGAGGCCGAGCCTCAGCGCGGCGACTTCGTCGGCCCGCCGACGCCTATCCTCGCCCATCCGCCAGGTGCCGAGGCCGAGCGCCGGGACGGCTGTGCCGGAAGGGAGGCGGGTGGTTTTCATGGGAGCCTCACGAACGATCTCAGACGTTATGAGAACCTAACCCCGCAGCACCCCGCCGGTCTGCTTCTTCACGTTGTCGGCGATGCGGCCGGCCAGCGCGGCGAAGTCCTCGTCGGTCAGGGTGCGTTCCTGCGGCTGGATCGAGACCTCGATCGCCACCGACTTCTTGCCCTCCCCGAGCGAAGCGCCCTCGAAGATGTCGAACACCGACACGCCGGTGATCAGCTTCTTGTCCGCCGAAAGTGCCGCGCGCGTCAGCGTGCCGGCCTCCACCGCCCTGTCGACCACGAAGGCGAAGTCGCGCTTCACCGCCTGGAAGCTCGACAGGTCGAGACGCGGCTTGGTGCGCGTCGGCTTGGCCTTGGCCTCCGGAATGGCGTCCACGAAGACCTCGAAGCCGGCCAGCGGCCCGCTTGCGTCCAGCCCTTCCAGCGTTTTCGGATGGAATTCGCCGAAGGTCCCGAGCACGACCTTCGGGCCGAGCTTTATGGTGCCGGACCGGCCGGGGTGGTACCAGCCGGGCGCGCCGGCCTCGATCTGCAGCTTGTCGACCGGCGCGCCGCAGGCTTCGAGCACGGCCAGCGCGTCGGCCTTGGCGTCGAACACGCCGACTTGTCCGGTCGCGCCCGCCCAGTGGCGGCCGGCGCCGTCCAGCTTCGCCGTGCCGCGGCGCACGCCGGCGGCCA
>JAEUMA010000005.1 GCA_016793565.1 Rhizobiaceae bacterium | reverse complement strand
CGCCTCACGGACGCGACCTTGCGATTTTGCTCTGGCGTAGAGACAGGAGCTCCCGATACCGCGCCTGGATCGACCTCCGGTCAAGGCAGCTCGAACGGAAGCCATAGAGATCGGTGACGACGCGACGGACCGATGCCAGCGTGTCCGCCTCGCGATCCGAGAGCACGCGGGTGGGCCAGCCGCGGACATAAAGCATGTCGGCGGTGATGGTGCTCTCAACCTCAATCCTCTTGGCAGCACGGAGCTTCGCATCGGCCAACTGCTCGCGTTCAGTTCGGTCGAGCAGCTGGGGAGCGACTTCGCCCAGCCACCGTGCGCCCTGGAATGCGAAACCGCTGCGGCATTCGAGAGACACGAGGTGGCGAAAGAGCGGGTGCGCCTCCCCTTGCCGCGTCGCGGCGATCAGGTCCGGCAGGCTGGACATGATACAGAATCGGCAGGACACACGGCTCATACCGAACTGACGATAGGCGGGATGCGGCTCGAGACCGTGTCGCGCGATGCAGGCGAATACCTCGTCCTCGCTCCAGTCCAGGATTGGCCGCCAGTTCCAGATGCGACCATCGGAGCTTAGATCGGCGACCGTCAGCCGGGCCCGCCGACGGCTTTCGGCCCGGCGCACGCCGGTGACGTTGATGATGGGCTGTGCCGGGAAGCGGCGCTTGAGCATCGCGTCGATCGGATGCGTCTTCATCTCCGAGGTGCAGAAGCGCATCGAGGGCGTGCTCCAGCACGGCACCAGCGTTACCGTGCTGAGATCCTGATACCGGGTCACGCTGGATTGCCAGCGGCTTTCCCACCTGTCCATGAGATCGCCACGACGGCGCCGCAGGACGACCAGCTCGCTTCCCAGATGATCGGCAAGCTCCTGGCAGACCGGGAGCGACGCCCGCCATTCGACGGTGCCGAGGTCGGCATGAACCAGGATGCGCGAGCCGGCATGGCCGACCCGGTCGAGATGCTCGAAGACGGAAAGGACGGCCGCCTGGCTGTCCTTTCCGCCGGAGACGCCGATGGCGACCGGCGTGCCGGCCGCAATCATCGATGTGATCTGTGGGTCGCTCGCCAGAAACATCACGCGCCCTCCCCTTCGACGACGCGCCTGCACTCGCATCTGGACGAATGCTCATGGGTGGACATCGCCATCTCACCCTTCGTCGGGCGCACGACCCGATGGAGGTGTCCGGCGTAGACGCTCACGACCTTCCAGTAGACCGCCATTGGCGCCTTGTTGCGGCTCCAGCTCTGTTGGGCGCGCTCGCGCGCGTCCAGCGACAAGTCATGGAGCAGTGCGGCGAGCGCTCGCCGGGCTTCCGGCGGCAGCGCCATGATCTGTCTGGTCGCGCGCAGCCTCAGGAGGGGATTGCGCACCTCGGCGCGCACGGAGCGGTCAGCGACAGCGCCTCGGCGTGGATGGTTCCCGCCGGAGGGGCAGTCGATTGTATCGGGGTCGCGCGCGCGCGGGATCGCGCCCGCCCGGTGGGACGGAGCTGTTTGGGTCACCGGAGTATCCTCTTCTTCGGATGTCGGGGCGGCGATTTCCGCCTGTGCGCTGTTGCGCTCCGTCGCCTACGCGGCGGCGCGCCTGTCGACTGCGTTGTCGTCGCGACGCAGCTGGTCAGCCAGCGCGAGAAAGCGGGCGCGATCGACAGCGCCGCGTCTGACGCGGAAATTCTCGTCGACCACGCCGTTGACCCGCGCCCACTGGTTCCACGAAAAACTTCGGCCGAGACCGATGGTGGTAGACGTGCTTGGGAATCGGTCGGCCGTGCGAACGAGCTCGTCCCAGGATGCTCCGAACTCGATTGCGTCGAAGCGGCTGTGCCGCCCGGTCAGCGCGTTGCGCTCGAGGACGAGCGCACGCTCGAGCTGGTCGGGATGGTGGCCGGCCAGCCAATACAGTTCCCAGATCTTCGACGCCGGGCAGAAGAAGCAGGCCGATTTGATCGGCACCATCTCGGCGCCGAGCGTCTCGGTGATGATTTCGACGCACGCGGCGCGATCCCATCCGAGAATCTGGAGCGGATAGCTGAAATCGAAATCCGCATCGGCCTCCGGCAGGTTGCGGGAGCGCCGCATGTCGGCGCGGCCGCAATCGTAGCCGATCAGCTTGACGATCCGCTCGCCCCGCCGTTGTGCCTCGATCCAGATCGGATGCGGACTGCAGGCGTTGGGACCGGATTTCACGCCCTTGATGAGCTGGTCCTGCGGTTTCTGCTTCCACTTGATCGAGCAGGATTTCAGTCCGAATGCGAGGCTCGGAAGCGTCTCGTTGGCCATGCAGTTGCCGTAGAGATCGGAATACGCGGTGCCGGGAAGCGTCTCCTTCTGGCAGACTGTGACGGTGTCCCAGCCCCATTGCGCCAGCACCGCGTTCATCCGATCGAGATGATCGAGCGTCTCCTGTTTCTCGGCATTGAGGTTGGCGAAGGTGATGAGATGGGGGCGCAGGTCTGCGAGCTTCAGCGCCACGAGCATGGCGGTGGAGTCGACGCCGGCCCCGAAGCATGCCGCCAGCAGCCGGCCGCCGAGCGCGCCGTGCAGCAGGCGTCGCTGGTGAGCGGAAAGCACCATCACGCCGCCTCCCGCTCGGTGGCTGCCTGCGGCTGGAGGACGTGCAGATAGGCGACAGCACGCTGCGCATGGGCGGCGGCCTGGAAGATCGCGCGCTTGTCGTCGGCCAGCACCTTGAGCCAGCTTCCGACATAGGCGGCGTGATCGGGCCGCGGCTCGAGTTCCGGCACGATGCCGAGATCGGCGCAGAGCAGCGCCGAGCCGATTTCGGCGACGAGTTCTTCGCGTGCCCGCTCGCTGCGGTCCCTGGCGTAGCGGCTGAGATCGCGGCCGATGCGACGCGGGTCCGCGGTCCAATGAACGCTTTCGTGGCTGAGCACCGCGACATAGGACGCCGCGTCGCGGAACGCCTCGAAAGGCGGCATCTGGATATGGTCGGTCGAGGGCGAATAGAACGCCTGCGAGCCGCCGTGCCGGATCACGGCTCCGGTGTTGGCGAAGAAGCGGTCCGCG
Source organism: Rhizobiaceae bacterium (assembly GCA_016793565.1). Classification (GTDB taxonomy): domain Bacteria; phylum Pseudomonadota; class Alphaproteobacteria; order Rhizobiales; family Rhizobiaceae; genus JAEUMA01. The sequence goes on along the minus strand of JAEUMA010000005.1, from coordinate 554 downwards.
TGCTCGATGCGTTCGATCGGATCGGGAGCGGGCTGCGGCTTGTGGTGATAGTGCTCCGGCAGCCCCTCGATCTGCTCGACGTTGAAGACCGAATAGGCCTTCAGGAAGGGGATGTCCTTCTCGACCTCGTCGCCGCGGGCGTCGGTCTCGGTCCTGGTGAAGCGGCTGGCGTAGATGACCATGGAGCCGGATTCGCCCTTGCGGACATGGGCGCCGAGCTCGCTGGCCTGGCGGAAGGTCATCCAGATCGGCGAGGCGAAGCCTCGCGCCATCGCCTCGGACCAGAGGAGCAACACGTTCATGCCGGTATAGGGTTCGCCATTGTGGCGCAGCGGGCGCGTGATCCGGCCCGTGGTGTTGGCCGCGCTCCAGGGCTGCACCCAGGGGCGGACGCCCTTCTCCAACTCGGCGACGATCTTCTCGGTGATCCGCGCATAGATATCGCCGCGCGACTTTTCCTCTCTTTTTTTCATGTCCTGAACCTCCGTTCGAGGGCCGCGCCCGTCGCGGCCCGTCACGGGGTCCCAGGCCGGGGAGATCAGGGGGCCGGCGCA
>JAEUMA010000760.1 GCA_016793565.1 Rhizobiaceae bacterium | reverse complement strand
TGGCGGCGGGCGTGTTCACCCGCGACCTTTCAACGGCCCATCGCCTCGCGCAGAAGATTCGCGCGGGGTCGGTCTGGGTCAACACCTATCACGCGATCGATCCGGCCGTGCCGTTCGGCGGCTACAAGATGAGCGGATACGGCCGTGAAGGAGGCATCGAGCACATGCACGAATATCTCAACACCAAAGGTGTTTTCATCCGCGTAGATTGAGTGCAGAAAGTCTTGCGATCAATGGTTGTTGCTGAAAGGTTCTAGCATGTCCGGTGCCAGGGCGGACAGGATCGTTCAGACGCTCAACGTGACGGACGGCTTCCTTGCCACCGAGAAGCCGGGCGGGCTGCACGAACGCGTCTACAAGAGCCTGGTCCACGCGATTGTTTCCGGGCGGTTCGTTGAAGGTGACAAGCTGCCATCGGAGCCGGAGCTCGCAACCGTCTTCGGCGTTTCGCGCCCAGTCGTCCGCCAGGCGCTGGAGAAACTGCGTACCGATGGGGTGATTGAATCCCAGCGAGGCTCGGGAAACTATGTCTCGGGCCTGGAAAAGCTGTTCGCGTCGGTTATGCGCGGCGGAACCGACTGGACGATCCATTCCAAGGTCATGCTGGACGATCTCGAGTTTCGCCTGACGGTCGAGCCGGAGGCTGCCTATCTCGCCGCGCGCCGCCGCGGACCTTCGGACCTCGCACGCATGCGTGCGGCACTCGAACAGTTCGAGGACGCGCATACCAATGGTCGTGTAACGCAGCATTTCGACTATCTTTTCCACGAAGCCATTGCGCTGGCGACGACGAATGGACGTTTCATCGAAGCCGCGCGCGCGATCGAATATCCGAAGCAGGCGGAGGGGCTTCTGGTACGCCATATCGCCTATTTCTCGCCCTTCCGCCGCGGCAAGGAGTTCATCCGCGAGCACCAAAGGGTGTTCGAGCTGATCGAGGAGCGGGACGCGGAGGCCGCGCGCAAGGCCATGCGTAGCCACATCGAGGCGAGCCGAAACCGCCTGATCGAGCAGTTGGAGTCACTGCGCGAGAACTCGTTCTCTTTGGTTACGAAGTAAACGGAGCGCATAGCCGCACGCTGCGTCCTGGCCCCGCTTGTCGCGCGCGATCGGTCCAACGTGCTCTGCGGACCTGAGCCGTCGGACGGCTTACAGGGTGGTCTAATCTTGTTGATGCCGCGTGTGCGTCCTACGGCCTGTCCAGAAAGCCGGTGACCATCTGCACGGTCGCGGACGGGTTCTCCTCCATGATCCAGTGTCCGGAATCGGGAATGACCCCTTCGGCGACATCGTCTGCCGCAAAACGCATCACCGCCGCCATTTGAAGGCCGAAAGACTTTTCTCCGCCGATGGCCAGGACGGGCATCTTGAGCGTTCCCGCGGACGCGAGAAACGCTCTGTTGTCGAGCGCATCCTGATCGAAGGCGGCGAACTGCGCGAAGCCGGAATGCATCGCGCCGGGCAGGGCGTATAGGGCCGCATAATGTTCACGTGACGCTTCGTCGAAATGGGACGGATCGGCCGAGAATTCGTTCCAGAACCGGTCGAGGTAGATCCGCTCGCGGCCTGCTACGAGCCTCTCCATATCCGGCCCGCCAAATCGGAAGTGCCAGAGGAGCGGGTTCTTGACGATTTCTTCCCAGGGGCCGACACCGGGCACCGGTGCATCGATCAGCACGAAGCGCGATACCCGATCCGGATACTGGGCGGCGAGGGCGAAGCCCACCATGTTGCCAATATCGTGCGTCACGAGAGAGGTGTTCTGGACGTTCATGGCGTTCAGGACCGCCGCCATGTCGTCGGCCTGCGTTTTTTTGTCGTAACCGGCCTGCGGATGCGACGACAGGCCCATGCCGCGCAGATCCGGCACGATCACGGTGTGATCTTTCACCATTTCGGCGGCTAGCGGCTCCCACATGTCCCCCGTCTCGCCATAGCCGTGCAGCATCAGTACGGCGGGCCCGGAACCGCCGACGCGGACATGGATCGTGGCGCCCTCCGTCTGGATCTCCCGTGTTTGGAAGGCAGGCGGGAACGGCTTGACCTCGGCTTCCGCCGCCTGCGCCGTGAGCAAAAGCGCTGCAAAGGCGGCAATCCTCGCGAACATTGCTCGTCTCCCATTCTGTATCGATCGATATATAAAGGGGAGTGAAGCATCGCGCGTCAAGCATTATATACCGATCGATACAAAAAGGGATTAGAATGGCGCTGGGCAGGCCGCGAAAATTCGACACGGAGAAGGCGATCACCCGGGCCATGCGGCTCTTCTGGCGCAAGGGCTACGAAGGCACCTCGCTCTCCGACCTCACCGAAGAGCTGGGCATCACACGCCCCAGCCTCTATGCGGCGTTTGGCAACAAGGAAAACCTGTTCCTGCAAGTGCTCGATCGCTACGATCGCGAGACCGCGCATTTCATCGAGGCCGCACTGGACGCTCCGACGGCGCGGGCGATGGCGGAAGGCCTGATCCACGGCGGCTGCGCTTTCCACTCCGATGCGAAAAATCCTCCGGGGTGCCTGATGGTGCACGGGGCCCTTGTCGGCAGCGCTGATGGCGAGCTGGCCCGCAAGAAGACGAACGATCGGCGCATCGACCTCAGAAACCGCATAACGGAGCGCCTCGAGCGCGCCCAGGCCGAGGGCGACCTGCGGCGAGAAGCCGATCCCACCGCCCTGTCTAACTATCTGGTAGCCGTCCTTCGCGGAATGGCCGTGGAGGCGGCGGGCGGCGCCAGCCCGCAGGACCTCAGCCGCATCGCCGAGGTCGCTATGACGGCTTGGCCGTCATAGCAGGCCGTTAAGACGGCCGACGGATCGTATCCAGAATGCCGCGAGGAGACAAAATCAGACGGCCACCGTCTTGTGCTCGATGTAGTGGTTGATCGCCTCGGGGCCGAACTCCCGCCCAATGCCGCTGCGCTTGAAGCCGCCGAAGGGCGACAAGAGGTCGGGCACGGCATTGTTGACCGTGACGCCGCCGGTGCGGATGCGCCGCGCGATCTCCAGCCCCTTCTCGTGATCGGTGGTCCAGACCGAACCGGACAGTCCGTAGTTCGAGTCGTTGGCGAGCCGCACGGCGTCATCGACGCCGTCATAGGGAACGACGCAGACCACCGGCCCGAAGATTTCCTCCTGCGCTATGCGCGACCGATTGTCGACATTGGCAAAGACCGTGGGCCTGACGAAGGCACCGTGATTGATGCCGTCCGGCATGCCCGGTCCGCCGGCCGCGAGATCTGCCCCGCTGTCGATGCCTGCCGCGATGTATTCGCTCACCCGCTGGCGCTGCCGCTCGGACACGACCGGTCCGAGAAAAGTCGCCGGGTCGGCGGGATCACCGATCGTCATATTCGCGACATTGTCCACCAATGCGTCGACAAAGTCGTCATGGCGCGCTCGGGAAACGAGAATGCGGGTCTGAGCTACGCACACCTGTCCGTTGTTGGGGAAGGAGCGATACCGCAGCGCCTCTACGGTCCCGGCGATGTCGGCGTCGTCCAGCACGATTGCCGCGGACTTGCCGCCGAGTTCGAGGCTGACGCGCTTCAGTTGCGCGCCCGCCAGGCCGGCGATGCGGCTGCCGGCGGCGGTCGATCCGGTGAAGCCGATCTTGTCGACACCCGGATGGGTCACGAGATGTTCGCTCACGTCGCGATGGGCGACGAGGATGCTCAGCACGCCTTCGGGCAATCCCGCTTCATCGAAAAGCTCGCCCAGATACTGCCCGTCGATCGCCGTTTCCGGCGCGAGCTTGAGAATGACCGTGCAGCCGGCCAGCAGCGCCGGGAACAGCTTTGCCAGAGCGACCTGATGCGGAGCGTTCCAGGGAATGACGGCGGCCACTACGCCGACCGGTTCGCGCACCCAAACGGTGTTGCCCTTCGGATAGCCGGCGCGACGCACCTCCCAGGGGTACTCCTCGGCGGCGATCAGATAGGCTTGGCTCTGGTCGCGTATGAGGGTCTGAACGGCTCCGGCGAACCAAGCGGGCGCGCCCATCTCGGCCGTCACGAGGGCGGCGAATTCGTCTGCGCGGGCCTCGTAGAGTTCCGCAAACCTGCGAATGACGGATATGCGCTTCGCCACCGGCATGCGCGGCCACGGGCCCTCGTCGAAAGCCTGTCGGGCGACCGCGACGGCGAGGTCGACATCGGCCTTGGCGGCCAGCGGCGCGGAGCCGACCAAGGTTCCGTCATAGGGAGAGCGGACCTCGATCGACTCGCTGCCCAGAGGGTCGACGCGCCTGCCGCCCACGAAATTCTGCGTGAAGTTCCGGCTCATGGACGCTGGTCTCCTTTACGGATGAATGAGGTCGGCCGCGCGCTCGCCGATCATGATGGTGGTGGCGTTGGTGTTGCCGGCGATGTGGCGCGGAAAGATCGAAGCATCCGCCACCCACAGGCGGTCGGTTCCACGCACGCGCAGTTCCGGCGTCACCACCGCCTGCCCATC
>JAEUMA010000712.1 GCA_016793565.1 Rhizobiaceae bacterium | reverse complement strand
GCTGGTTCGGCAAGGAACGCCGCGCCAACCGCGCCATTTGCGACGCGCTATATGGAGAAATCGTGGCGGCTGCGCGGCAGCCGGTGCTCTATGCGCAGTGGCAGGTTCCCGACACCCCGCTCGGGCGCTTCGAAATGGTCGCGCTGCACATGCTGCTGGTGCAGCGCCGCCTGCGCGGCGAGGCGGGGGCGGCCGCCGCGGAGATCGGCCAGGTGCTGACCGACGAGTTCTTCGCCGATCTCGACCACTCGCTGCGCGAACTGGGAATCGGCGACATGGGCATGCCCAAGCGCATGAAGCGGTTGGCGCGCATGTTCTACGGCCGAACGCGCGCCTATGGCGATGCGCTCGACGCAGGCGACCGCGCGACGCTGGCCGCGGCGCTGGCCCGTAATGTCCGGCCCGATGTTGAGAGCTGGCCCGAATCGGACTTGCTTGCGGAATATGCTGACACCGCGGCCCGGCGCCTGGCTGAACAGCCGATCGCGGCGATCTGCGCCGGGCAGATCGCATTCCCGACAGCCGGAGACGGACGATGACGGCGCACGACGTTTCGAGCCCGGTTTCCTTCACGGCCCATGTCGCGCGGCTGCCGAAGGCTGGCATGCCGGTGGTGATCGACGCGACAGAGGCCCAGCGCGAGGAACTCGCCGCCGCCCACGGCCTGGAGGCCGTATCGCGCTTTCATGCCGAGCTTCTCGTCGCCCCGTGGAAACGCAACGGCGTGCGAGTCGAAGGCCGCGTCGTGGCCGATATCGTGCAGGCCTGCGTGGTGACGCTGGAGCCGATCGAAGCCCATATCGACGAGCCCGTTTCGGCAATCTTCCTGCCGGAGGCCTCCCGACTCGGGCGCGAGGGGTTTGGCGACGGCGGCGAGATCGTTCTGTCGGTCGACGGACCCGACAGTCCCGAGACCTTCGACGGTGAGCGCATCGACATCGGTGCGCTGGCCGAGGAGTTCTTCGGCCTGGCGATCGATCCCTATCCGCGCAAGCCGGGCGCCGATTCGCCGCTTTCTGCACAAGATGGCGAGACGGAGCTGGAGAAGAGCGAATTCGCGCGAAAGCTGGAATCGGTGTTGCGCAAGCCGCGCGAATCCGGCTCCTCCTAGAAATCGCGGTTGTGCCGGGTGCCAAAACCGCTATTTTCGCCTCCCGACCGGCTGCGTCGCCGGAACATCCGAGAGCCCGCGTGATCAGACTTTCAATCGACGCCATGGGAGGCGACCACGGACCGGGGGTTGTCCTGCCGGCACTGGCCCGCGTAGCGCAGCGGCGCGGCGACCTGCGCTTCATCATCTACGGGCGCGAGGAGGAGGTGAAACCCGTCCTCGCACGCCACGCGCCTTTGGCCGCGCTGTCGGAGTTCGTCCACTGCGAGGTCGCGGTGCGCATGGACGACAAGCCGAGCCAGGCGCTCCGCCACGGGCGTTGGAAGTCGTCCATGTGGAAGGCGATCGAAGCGGTCAAGGCGGGTAACGCGGATGCCTGCATCTCGGCCGGCAACACCGGCGCGCTGATGGCGATGTCCAAATTCTGCCTGCGCACGATGGCCAATATCGAGCGGCCCGCTATCGCCGCGCTTTGGCCCACCGTGCGCGGTGAAAGCATTGTCCTGGACGTCGGCGCCACCATCGGCGCTGATTCGCATCAGCTGGTGGATTTCGCCATCCTGGGCGCGGCGATGGCGCGCGCCGTTGTCGGCGCCCAGCGGCCGAGCGTTGGCCTGCTCAATGTCGGCGTCGAGGAGATCAAGGGCCAGGAAGAGGTCAAGGATGCTGGCCGCATGCTGCGCGAGGCGAACCTGGCATCCATGCACTATCACGGCTTCGTGGAAGGCAATGATATCGGCCTCGGCACCGTCGATGTGGTCGTCACGGAAGGGTTTTCGGGCAACATCGCGCTGAAGACGGCCGAGGGAACGGCGCGCCAGATTGGCGAATACCTGCGCGCGGCCATGAACCGCACCTTCATGGCGCGTCTCGGCTATCTTCTCGCCAAGGGAGCGTTCGACAGCCTTCGCGAGAAGATGGACGTGCGCAAGATCAACGGGGGCGTCTTCCTCGGATTGAACGGCATCGTGGTGAAGAGCCACGGCGGCGCCGACGAGGAGGGCTTCGCGGCCGCGGTGGAACTCGGCTACGACATGGTCCGCAACGGACTGATCGACCGTATAGAAGCCGACCTCGACCTGTTCCACGCCCGCCACCCGCAGACAGCAGCCAGACTCGCCGCGATCGGCGAAGACGAGGAATAGCCCTAGATGCTGAGATCAGTCGTGCGCGGCGTCGGCGCCGCGCTGCCGCGCAGGATCATGCGGAACACCGATTTCGAGGGCATCATGGAGACCTCGGACGAGTGGATCGCGCAACGCACCGGCATCCGTCAGCGCCACATCGCCGACGACACCGAGACGACGGCCTCGCTCGGCGAGGCGGCGTGCCGGGCGGCGCTGGCGAATGCCGGCCTGGTCCCCGGCGACATCGACCTCGTCCTTCTCGCCACCTCCACCCCCAACAACACGTTTCCGGCCACGGCGGTGGAGATCCAGGAACGTCTCGGCATTCGGCACGGCTTCGCGTTCGACATGCAGGCCGTGTGCAGCGGCTTCGTCTATGCTGTGACCACGGCCGACCTCTATCTGCGCGGCGGTCAGGCCCGTCGCGCCCTTGTGATCGGGGCCGAAACCTTCTCGCGCATCCTCGACTGGGAAGACCGGTCGACCTGCGTGCTCTTCGGTGACGGAGCCGGCGCGATCGTGCTGGAGGCGGCCGAGGGGCAGGGCACCATTTCCGACCGTGGCGTGCTTGCCGCCAGCCTACGCTCTGACGGTAGCCACAAGGACAAGCTATACGTCGACGGCGGCCCGTCCACGACCCAGACGGTCGGGCATCTGAGGATGCAGGGCCGCGAGGTGTTCAAACACGCCGTGGGCATGATCACCGACGTCGTGGAGGCGACCTTCGCGCAGGCGCAGATCACGGCCGCTGATCTCGACTGGTTCGTCCCGCACCAGGCCAACAAGCGCATCATCGACGCTTCCGCCAAGAAGCTGGGCATCGCCGACGAGAAGGTGGTGATCACCGTCGACCTCCACGGCAACACCTCCGCCGCGTCGGTGCCGCTGGCGCTGTCGGTGGCGGTCGCCGACGGCCGCATCAAGCAGGGCGACCTCGTCCTGCTCGAAGCCATGGGCGGAGGCTTCACCTGGGGTGCGGTGCTGATACGCTGGTAGCGCGGTTATCCGTCTGACACTTCTTGATTTTGGGGGGCGGTTTCCTTACGGTTCCTCGCTATTGCAAGTATTGATGTTTTCCGGGGGATACTGGACGGTCGCATGAGTGGGAAAACGCTGACGCGCGCCGACTTGGCCGAAGCCGTCTACCGGAAAGTCGGGCTTTCTCGCACGGAGTCGGCCGAACTGGTTGAAGCGGTGCTGAACGAAATCTGCGAGGCGATCGTGCGGGGCGAGTCTGTCAAGCTGTCGTCCTTCGCGACGTTCCAGGTTCGCGACAAGAACGAGCGCATCGGCCGCAATCCCAAAACCGGCGAGGAAGTGCCCATCCTGCCGCGTCGGGTGATGACGTTCAAGGCTTCGAACGTGCTCAAGAGCCGCATTTTGCGGGCGCACCAGACAGGCAAGGCGAAATCGGCGAAGTAGCGGTTGAAAAAGCCGCTGGTCCTCACCTCGGGCTTGAATGGCAGGCGGTAAACCGCTGACATGACTCCTGATTCGGTCGGATGTCGATGACGATGGACAAGAGCCCCGATGCCTTCCGCACTATCAGCGAGGTTGCGGAAGACCTCGACCTGCCGCAGCACGTGCTGCGCTTCTGGGAGACCCGCTTCAACCAGATCAAGCCGATGAAGCGCGGCGGCGGCCGTCGCTACTATCGGCCGCAGGATGTCGAGTTGATCAAGGGCATACGGCACATGCTCTATGATCAGGGCTATACCATCAAGGGCGTGCAGAAGCTGCTGCGCGAGAACGGCGTGCAGTTCCTCGTCGCAATCGGCAATGGCGATGTCGGCGCCATCGAAGTGATCGCGCAGCGGCGACAGGCCGAGAGCGTGCCGCTCACATCCGCCGCGCAACCGCGCAACATTGATGACGAAATGCTGGTAGGCGAGCCCAAGGTGAAGCCGAGCCGCCGTTTCTTCGGCCTAGGCAGGCAGGAAGACGAGGGGCCTGTGCAACCCGACACCGGCAAGCTGTCCCGCGACAATCGAGCGCTTCTGCAGGAAGCTCTGTTCGACCTGCTGGAATGCAAGCGACTGCTCGATCAGGTCCGCTAGTTCGGGCCTTTTCCGCGCGCTGAGTCGGGGACCGCCTACGGCTCAGCGGATGATGTGACCGCCGTCCACCACCAGCTCGGCCCCCGTGACATATTTCGAAGCGTCGGAGGCGAGGTACAGGACGGCCTCGGCGATGTCGGAGGGGTCGCCTATGCCGAGCGGCGTCAGCGATGCCCATTCCCGCTCGACGCTCTCGGTCGACGTAAGCCCGCGCTGACGCGTCACGTCGTGGATTTCGCGCTCCAGCATCGGCGTCATGATGACGCCGGGGTGCACGGAGTTGACGCGAATCCCGTAGCAACGGTCGGCGCAATAGAGCGCGGCCGCCTTGGTGAAGTGCCGCGTAGCCGCCTTCGAGGCGCAGTAGTGCGCGTTGAGGCCGTCGGCGACCATGGCGAAGGTCGAGGAAATGTTGACGATGGAACCGCCGCCGGTTGCCTTCATAGCGCTGATGGCCAGCCTGGTGCCCAGGAAGGTCCCATCCGCGTTGACGCTGAACATCCGCCGCCAGTCGGCGAGCGTTATGTCCTCCAGCGGCTTCGTGTCCTGGATGCCCGCATTGTTGACGAGGATGTCGAGGCGCCCCTGCGCGCGCGCAACTTCCGCGAATACGGCTTGCCATTCGTCTTCGTGCGCGACGTCGAGATGCCGGAAGCTTGCGCCGATGGATGAAGCGGTGTCGCTACCGGTAGCGTCATCGATGTCCGCCACGGTCACCGCCGCTCCTTCGCTCGCGAGAAGCCGCGCGATGCTCGCTCCGATGCCTGCCGCCGCGCCCGTCACGACGGCGACCTTTCCTGCAACGCGTCCCATTGGACTCCTATCCGATGAAAGAACCGCGATCGACATTGATCGCCTGTCCGGTGATATCCTTGGCGGCCGACGACGCCAGGAAGAGGTAGGTCGCCACCAGATCGGTGGTCGCCATCACGCCGGGCAGCGGCTGCGCGGCCACATATTCGCGCATCAATGCGTCGATCGGCCGGCGCTGTTCCTCCGCGATCTCGCGCACCGTCCACATGGCGCCTTCGGTGTCGACCCAGCCCGGACAGACCGCGTTGACTGTGATGCCGCGCGGTCCGAGTTCCATGGCCAGCGAACGCACCAGGCCTATCGTGGCGTGCTTGGAGGCGGCGTATCCGCTGTACTCCGCCGCGCCCGTCTTTCCCCAGATGGAGGAGGTCGCGATGATCCGTCCGCCGTCCGGCATCTTCTCTAGCGCATGCCGGGTGACGTGCCAGGTACCGACGACGTTGACGGCGGTGACGCGGGCGAAGGCTTCGTCGCTTTGCGAGCCGACAGGCGTGCGCGGCTGATAGCCGGCGTTGTTGATGAGAACGTCGATGCGGGGCACTGCCGCCAGCACTTCGCCGACCATCGCACCGTCGGCGATATCGCACCGCAGCGGGTGAACCCTGGCCCCGGTCCGGTGCTCGATCGCAGCCGCGGCGTCTACGATGCCCGCATCTTCGGCGAGCGCCCAGACCTCGGCGCCCGCCTCGGCGAAGCCTTGCGCGATCGCCAGGCCGATACCGCGGCTGGCGCCCGTGACGAGGATGCTGCTGCTGGAAAAATCGAAGCTCGCGCGGCCTGCCAAAATCCCTAACCCCTGTAGCGCGTCAGCGACAGCGCGATCACGCTGGATCCGATCGTGGCTACCAGGATCAGCGTGCCAAGCGCGTTGATGCTGGGGTCGAGCGAGGTGCGCAGCATGCCCCACACCAGCGTGGGCAACGTCATGCCGTTGCCGATCGTGAAGAAGGTGATGACGAAATCGTCCAGCGAGACCGACATGGCGATCAGCGCGGCACCGATCAGCGTCGGCCTGATGATCGGCAAGGTGATCGTGAAGAAGCTGAGCAGCGGCGAGGCGCCGAGGTCGCGCGCGCTGTCCAGAACGGAGAAGTCGAAACGCTCCATCTGTGCGTAGACGATCAGGATCACGAAGGGTTGCGTGAAGACGAGGTGGCTGGGGATCACCGTATGGAGGCCGAGCGTGAGCCCGAGCCCGGAAAACGATGTGGCGAGCGCCAGCGCCAGCACCAGCGGCGGTATCATCACCGGCAGCGACAGCATCATCATGGCCGCGCTCGCCCGCCCGGGCCGCATCGACGCCAGCGCCATCGCCGCCAGCGTGCCGGTGATTGTGGAAATCACGCCCGTCACGCCGGTGACCACTAGGCTGTTCTTGAGCGCAGTCCAGAAATTGGCGTTGTCGAAGAGCGCTCGGTACCATTCCAGCGTGAAGCCGCCGAAGGGAAACGTCGCCAGTCGGTTCTGGCCGAACGAGAAGACCACCACGATGACCAGCGGCGAAAGCAGGAACGCCATCACGACGATGCCGAACGCGCCCCAGCCCAGCCGGCCTGCCATGCCCGTCTGCATCAGCGCGGCCCCAGCATTGCGCGAAGGCCGGCCCGGAAGCCGAAAAGCACCACCATGCTGATCGCCAGCATCGTGTAGGACAGCGCAGAACCAACCGGCGCGTTCAGCCGGTTGACGAACTGGCTTTCCACGAAATTGCCGACCATGGTGGAATCCGGCCCGCCCACCAGCCGCGGCGTGACGTAGTCGCCGACGCTGATCAGGAAGGCGATCGCGAACGCGGCGAATATGCCGGCTTGGCACTGCGGCAGCACCATGTCCCGCAGCACGCGCATGTTGCCGGCGCCGAGGTCCCTGGCCGCGGCGAGCGGTGTATCGGCCACGCCCCGCAGGGAGCCGTATATCGGCAGGACCGTGAATGGCAGCAGGAAATGCACCAGCGTGATGACCACCGCCAGCGGGCTGTAGAGCAGGGCGCTGACGGGTTCCGACACGATACCCAAAGCCATCAGGGCATTGTTGAGCACCCCGTTGGTGCCGAGGATGGTCTTCCAAGCGAAAATCTTGACCAGGTAGCCGCCAAACAGCGTCACCAGCACGACGAACAGGATGACCTGTCCCCAGCGGCCGGCGCGGAATCGCGCCATGTAGGCGATCGCGAACCCGAGAACGGTCGAGACCGCAGCCACGACCAGGGCCAGTGCGAGCGTGAAGGCGAGCGCGCCGGAATATTCGGCGAACACAAGGGCGTAGTTGTCGAGTGTGAAAGTGGGGACGAGCTTGTAGGAACGCAGCCGCCAGAAGCTGACGACCAGGAAGTAGCCGAGCGGCAGGACGAAGAACAGCGCCAGCGCCGCCGAGGCAGGCCATAGCTTCCAGTCGCTTCCGCCCGCCGCCCTCACGGAGCGTTCTCGATGATCTTGCGGCCGGCGACGGTCCAGCCGACGCGAAGCTCGCTGCCGACGGCGATGGCGTGCTCGACGACACGGAAGGGGGGCACGTGCACGCTGATCGCCACCCCCGTTGCCGTTCGCAGGTCGAGCCGTACATGCGTGCCCAGGAATAGGATGTCCTCGCACTGCGTGACGACCTCTGCCTCCGTCGCCGGATGGCCCGAGTCTCCGGGCAGCAGGATGTGGTCTGGGCGGACGACCAAACCCACACGTCCGTCTTCGCCCGGTGAAGCGAAACGGGCGCCGGCTTCCAGTGTCACCACGCCGGCGCG
>JAEUMA010000083.1 GCA_016793565.1 Rhizobiaceae bacterium | reverse complement strand
GCACGATGCCCTGCGGTGTCAGCTTCATGACGGCGCGTTCGGTGACGTAGGTGACGTCCTGGCCCTGCTCGACGCCGCGCCGGCCCGAGAAGGTCACGTGCTCGACCTCGTTGACCAGCTTCTTCAGCTTGCCGTCCTTCTCGATGACGAGTTTTTCGTCGGCGATGCCGAGCTTGGCGCCGGCATTGAACATGCCGGAGAAGACGATCTTTTTCGCCCGCGCGGTAATGTCGACGAAGCCGCCGGCTCCGGCCGTCACGTGCGGGCGGAAGGCGAGCTTCGACACGTTCACGGAGCCGCTGCGGTCGATCTCCAGGAAGGAGAGCAGCGATGCGTCGAAACCGCCGCCCTGGAAATAGGTGAACTGGTAGGGCGAGGGCATGAAGGCATCGGCGTTGGAGGCACAGCCGAAGGCGAAGTCGAGCAGCGGAACGCCGCCAACCGCGCCCTGCTCGATCACCCAGGTGACGGCGCCGTGCAGCCCTTCCTCAAGCAAAATGCGCGGCACGTTGGCCGAGATGCCAAAGCCGAGATTGACGGCGCTGCCGGCTTCCAGCTCCTGCGCGACGCGACGGGCGATCACCTTCTGGACGTTGAACTCCGGCACGCGGAACGAGGCGATCGGCCGCATGATCTCGCCGGAAATCGCTGGGTCGTATCCGGTCTGCGTGGTCTGCTTCTGCTCCGGATCGACCACGACATAGTCGACCAGCATGCCGGGCACGCGCACGTCGTGCGGGCGCAGCGAGCCGTCCTTGGTGATGCGCTTGACCTGGGCAATCACGATGCCGCCATTGTTGCGGGCGGCAAGCGCCTGGTCGAGGCCGCCGAGATAGGCGCCTTCGTGTTCGTAGGTGAGGTTGCCGCGCTCGTCTGCGGTGGTGGCGCGGATGATGGCGACCTGCGGCGCAATCGCCGGGAAATAGAGCCACTCGCCGCCGTCGAACTCCACCTTCTTCACGACGGGCTCGGCCGCGGCGCGCTCGTTCATGGCGCAGCCCTGGCGAGAGGGATCGACGAAGGTGTCGAGGCCGATCTTGGTCAGCACGCCGGGGCGCTTGGCGGCGGCCTCGCGGTGCATGTCGAACATGATGCCGGAGGGGATGTTATAGGCCGGGATCTCGTTGCCGGTGATCATCTGCCAGATCAGCGGCGGCTCGGAGGAAGAGGGGCCGGACGGGTAGGAGCCGCCAATGATCTTCTTCAGCAGGCCCTTTTTCGCGATGTAGTCGACGCCCTTGATGCCGCTCATGTCGCCGGCGGCGATCGGGTGCAGCGTGGTGATGTCACGCGGATGGCCCTCGCGGTCGAAGCGCTCGCCGATCGCCTTCAGCATCAGGTCCGGGCAGCCGAGTCCGGACGAGGACGAGACGGAGACTATGGCGCCGTCGGGGATCAGCGCCGCGGCCTGGGCGGGGGTGACGAGCTTGCTCACGCGCGACGCTCCAAAACCTTGCGCAACATCATCACACGCCCGCCTCGATCTTTTGCGCGCGGCCCGACTTCGCCGAGGCGAGCGCCGCTTCGGCGGCGGCGAGCGACCAGACGCCGTCCTCGCCGGTCGCGGCGGGCTGGCCTTCGCCGCGGATGGCGGCATGAAAGGCGCGCAGCGAGCGCGTATAGAGATCCTCGCGGTCGAAGGAGAGTTCCTCCTCGCCGCTTGCGGTACGCAGCGTCACCGAGCCGAGGGGCTTCTGGGTCATCACGTCCCTGGCGATCAGCGAGCCTTCCGAGCCGTGCACCTCGAAGCCGGTGCCTGCGTATTTCACCGTAAACGCCTCGTGCGACTGCGCGATCACGCCGTTGGCGAAGCGCCAGACGCACATGGCGCCGTCCTCGAGCCCGCCCGCCGCCATGCCGGCCGACTGCGCGAAGGCGGTCACCTCGACCGGGTCGGAGGCGAGCACAAAGCGCAGCGTGTCGGCGTCGTGAACGGTGATGTCCAGCACCACTCCGCCGCCAGCCTCGGGCTTGCTCAGGCGCCAGCCCTGCAGGTTCTCCGGCAAGTAGACTGCGTGGAAGACGCGGGCGGCCACCGGCGTGCCGATGCGGCCGGAGGCGATCGCCTCGCGCATGGCGCGGTGGGCGCCGGCGTTGCGCAGATGGTGGTTGGTGCCCATGACGACGCCGGCCCCCTTGCAGGCGGCGACGATCTTCCTCGCGTCGGAGCTGTTCAGCGCCAGCGGCTTTTCGCACAGCACATGCTTGCCGGCCTTGGCGGCGGCGATCGCCTGGACGAGGTGCAGCTCGTTGGTGGTGGAGATGTAGACGGCGTCGACGCAGGACGACAGCAATTCATCCAGCGAGGAAAAGGCGGCCGGAATGCCGTTTTCCTTCGCGTAAGCCGCCGCGCGGTCCGCGTTGGAACTCATCACCGCCGACACCTCGCCGTCGGGCTGGCTGCGGATTGCCTCGATCATGAATTGCCTGGCGATCGTGCTTGCGCCGATCAGGCCCCATCTTACTGTCACCTTGCGTTCTCCACCTTGTTCGTCCGGGCGGGTCCGCAGCTTTCGCGAACCACCAGATTGACCGCGCCGACATGGTCCTCGGCGCGGGTCGTGCCCGACTGCATCATCTTCAGCACCATGTGGGCGGCGCGTTCGCCGAGCCCGTCGGTGTTTACGGACACGCTGGTCAGTGCCGGCATGTAGTGCTCCGCCTCGGCGACGTCGTCGAAGCCTACGACCGCGAAGTCGCGTCCCGGCTCGCGCCCCGCCTTGCGCAGCCCGAGCAGGGCGCCGAACGCCACCGCATCGTTGAAGCAGAGCGCGGCCGTGGGCGGATTGGGCGCCGCAAGCGCCGTCTCCAGGCAGGCCATGCCGCCCCGGCGATTGGTTTCGCCCTCGATGACGGTGATGTTTTCCGGCTCGATCCCTTCGGCTTCGCAGGCTTCGCGGAAGCCGCCCAGCCGGTCCTGATAGACCACGAGATCGGGCGAGCCGCCAAAGAAGGCGAGGCGGCGATGGCCCTTGCGGGCGAGATGCGTCGTGGCCAGCATCGCCCCGCGCCGATTGTCGGGCGCCACCGCCGGGATGCGGCTGCCGGGCAGGCGGCGCATGGCGAAGACCACCGGAATGCCGGCGAGTTCCAGCCGGTGAAACGCATCGGGCGCGGTGCCGCGCGCGGGTGATATGATGAGCCCGCCCACGCCCTGCTCCATCAGCGAGCGTAGGACTTCTTCCTGGCGCACCGGGTTTTCGGCCGTATTGGCGATGAAAGGGACCACGCCGGCCGACTGGAAGACGCGCTCCATGCCGACGGCCAGTTCCGCGAAGAAAGGATTGGTCAGGTCGTTGATGACCATGCCGATGACGTTGGACTGCGACTTGCGAAGATTGGCGGCGCCGCGATTGTAGACGTAGCCGACCTGCTCGATGGCGCGCCGCACCTTGGTGGCGGTCTCGGGGCGGATAAGGTCACTGCCCTGGAGAACCAGCGAGACGGTCGACTTCGACACGCCCGCCTCGCGAGCAATGTCGAGTATCGTCGCCTTCTCGCGGACGGCCATCGTTCCTCCCGTAGCGCCGCGCCACGGCGCAAGCGATCAATTCTTATTGGAACGTTCTAAATCACAACGAAACGCTATCGTCAATCGCAACCTGGAATCCTGGCGTACAATAGACAAATGCTGACATTTGCAGAATTTGCCGTTTTGCAACGCAGCATGCAAAGGCTTGCCAAGGCCAATTGCAAAATTGGAACGTTCCATATATGACGCCAAAAACGCGAGGGTCCCGATGCGCATCCTGCTGCCGCACAGCGACGGAACGCTGCATAGCCATGTTCTCCGCGGCCGGGCGGTCGAGCCGCTGCCCGGCAAGCCCTGGTCGCGCGTCGCCTATGCCGCGGCGCATGTGGTGGCCGATCCCTTCGGCATGGAGCGGCCGTGGAACCGTCCGGTGGTGGACTGGGAGAGCACGTTGGCCTTCCGGCATCATCTGTGGGCGCTCGGCTTCCGGATCGCCGAGGCGATGGACACGTCGCAGCGCGGCATGGGCTTCGACTGGACGAACGCGAAGGAGTTGATCCGCCGCT
>JAEUMA010000129.1 GCA_016793565.1 Rhizobiaceae bacterium | reverse complement strand
TCCCGGTGATCGTCAAGCAGGCCGGCGGCCACTGAGCTGCATCATCCTGAAACGGCGGCCCGGCGCGCGGCGATGCCTGCGCGGCGGGCCGTTGGCTCATGGTTAACTCTGTCGCTCGTCGGTTACCGGTGCTGCGGCGCGCAACGGTTACCCAACGACAAGTGACTTGACATCGCGGTGCGTAGGAAGGCTAGGTTCGCGCGGATCCAGGCAAGCGGGGATCGATCGGACGGTCCCCGCAGCGAGGAAATGCACAGTGCAGCCACATCGTCCTGCAAGGCCTACGGCGGTCGATTTTTCGCAGGTATTGGTCGTTGCGAACTCCCCGGTGAACCGGGTCGTGGTTTCCAAGATCGTGGAGCGTTCCGGTCTCAAGCCGGTGTGTGAATCGCCGAAGTCGGCCGAAAAGGCGCTGGGCAACTCGTTTCCGGGAACGGTGATCCTCGACGGCGGCAGCGACAACCACGAATGCGACGGGCTTCTCGCCGGGATTTCCGCGCTGCGCCAGTCCTGCGGCCGGCCCTATCCCGGCGTCATCCTGCTGTCGACCAGAAACGCCCCGGATCAGGAAGGCGCGCTCAACGGCCTTATCGATGCCGTGGTGCCCAAGCCCATTACGCCTGAGCGCCTGCAGCCCGTAGTGGACAGGCTGATCGGCAAGCACGCACGCGCCTGAGCGCCGGCTTCTATTCTATTGCGCGAGCACGCGCGTGGTCGGAAATACGATCTCCACCAGCGTGCCTTCGCCAGGTGTCGAGGCGATGGCGAAACGCGCCCTGTTGGCCTCCACCATGGCCTTCGTCAGCGGCAGACCTAGGCCGGTGCCGTCGCCGCGCGACCGCTTCAGTGCATTGATCTGCTTGAACGGCTTCAAAGCTTGCTCGATCTCGGCCGCACTCATGCCCACGCCCGTGTCGCGCACGCGAAACACCACGTCTCCGCTCGATTCGTAGGCCGTGGAGACGATGACCTGACCGCCGGCCGGCGTGTAGCGGATGGCGTTGGACAAGATGTTGAGGGCGATCTGCCGGATGCTGCGCAGATCCGCCACGACGTCGGGCAGGCGGGAGGCGAAGCTGGATCGGATGATGACCCGTTCGCGATTGGCCTGCGGCTGCATCAGCGCCACGGTCTCGGCGAGCGTGTCGTTCAGCGAGACGGCCTCGTAGCTCATCTCCTGCTGGCCCGCCTCGATCTTGGAAATGTCGAGCAGGTCGTTGACGAGGTCGAGCACGAGGCTGCCGGAGCGATTGATGTCGCGCAGATAGTCCCTGTAACGCTCATTGCCGATCGGGCCGAACTTCTCGTCCACCATCAGCTCCGAAAAGCCGATGATGGCGTTCAGCGGCGTGCGGATCTCGTGGCTGACGCGGGCGAGGAAATCCGTCTTCAGCGAGGAAGCGTGCTCGGCCTGCGCGCGCGCCTGCGTCAGTTCCTCCTCGGCGCGCTTCCACTGGGTGATGTCGCGCAGGACCGCGCAGAAGCCGGTGTCGCCGGGTAGGCGCCCAATCGTCATGAAGATCGGGATGAAGCGCCCTTGCGCCTCCCGGCCGATGACCTCGCGCCCGTCGTTGAGCACGCTTGCCACGCCATGATCGACCAACCCGCTCAGATAGTCGGCCGCGGAACGCTGGCTTTCGGGCGCGAACAGCGAGGTAAATGGCTTGCCCGTCACGTCTTCCGCGTCGAAGCCGAACATCGCTTCCGCCGGCCGGCTGATCGAGCGGATCACGCCGTCCCGTGCGATCAGCACTACCCCGTCGGTCGCCGTGTCGATGATCGTCCGCATTTCACCGATGCGGGCTTTGAGCTGCGCCTCGCGTTCGCTGGCCAGCGACTCGGCTGCCGCCGCGAGCTGATCGTTGGTGCGCCGCACCACCAGCATCAGCGCATTGCCGCCGTTCCACGGCACGGAGCGCAGGACCGCCTCTATAGGGTGTTCCGCGCCGGCGCTGTCGCGCAACCGCAAGGCATGGTCGTCCCCGCTCCCGACTTCGCCCTCATAGGGTTCGACGAAGAGCGTACCCAGCCCGCCCGCCCGCTCAAGGTCCTCGACGCTTGCATGCCCGCTCAGCGCCAAAAACTCCGGATTGGCGTAGTAGAGGCTGTCGCCGGCATGGATCAGCACCGGCACGGGCAGCCGTTCGAGGATCGACGTGTCCGTGCGCGGAGCGACTGCTGCGTCCTCCTCCGCGCCCGGCCATTCGTCTTCCTCGGCGGTCAGGTCCGGCTCTGCCTCGCCGGACTGCAATGTCGCGACGATCTCCGGCTCGACCGCAGGCGCAATCACGGCCGCCGACGCTTCCGTCTCGCCGACCCCTGTTGCCGGCTCGTCCGTGACAGCCGTGGGAGAGGCGGCAGGCACAGCGTCGGACGCGACCAGCTCGGCCTCGCCAGTCGTACCGGCCTCCGTCGTGACTCCCACGAGAGCCGGCTCTGGCTCGGCACTGTCAGTGGCGACCGCAGAAGCCGGCTCCGGCTCTTCCGCG
>JAEUMA010000635.1 GCA_016793565.1 Rhizobiaceae bacterium | reverse complement strand
GAGCAGGTCGACGATGCCCTTCGCCGCCTTTCCAGGGATATGCTGGACACGATGTACGATGCGCCCGGTATAGGTCTCGCGGCCATCCAGATTGGGCTTCCGCTGCGTCTGCTCGTCATCGACCTCGCCAAGGACGGTGATCCCAAGGCCCCGCAGGTGTTCGTCAATCCGCAGGTCGTGGAGAGTTCGGACGACCGCTCGGTCTACGAGGAGGGCTGCCTGTCGATTCCCGACTATTATGCGGAGGTGGAGCGCCCGGCGCGGGTGAAGGTGCGCTATGTCGACGAGAACGGCAACGCGAAGGAAGTCATGGCCGAGGGCCTGCTGGCGACCTGCCTGCAGCACGAGATCGATCACCTCAACGGTGTGCTCTTCATCGACCACATCTCGAAGCTGAAGCGGGACATGGTGGTGAAGAAGTTCAAGAAGCTGGCCAAGGAACGCGCCGCGGTGTAGCGGCGGCCGCGCCGAGACGCCTGGCGCTTGTCCAGCAAGGCCGGAGAACCATCGTCATGACCCTGCGCGTCGTCTTCATGGGCACTCCCGAATTCGCCGTGCCGACGCTCGGGTCGATCGCCGCGGCCGGCCATGCGGTCGTGGCCGCCTATACGCAGCCGCCACGGCCGGCGGGGCGGCGCGGGCTGGAGCCCACGCCCTCGCCCGTCCAGCGCGAGGCGGAAAGCCTCGGCATTCCGGTTCTGACGCCGCTGTCGCTGCGCGATGCGGAAGCCCAGGCGCAGTTCGCCGCACTGGGCGCGGAGGTCGCCGTCGTCGTCGCCTATGGGCTTCTGCTGCCCGCGCCAATCCTGCAGGCGCCGCGGCTCGGCTGCCTCAATGGGCACGCCTCGCTGCTGCCGCGATGGCGTGGCGCGGCGCCGATCCACCGCGCGGTGATGGCCGGCGACCGCGAGACCGGCGTGATGGTGATGCGGATGGACGAGGGCCTGGACACCGGGCCGGTCGGATCGACCAGCAGGCTGGGCATCGCCGCGGACGAGACGACGGGCGATCTGCACGACCGGCTGATGATGACAGGTGCCGCCCTGATGGTGGAAGCCCTTGAACTGCTGGAACGCGGCGCGCTGCGGTTCGTCCCGCAGTCGTCGGAGGGCGTCAGCTATGCACGCAAGATCGACAAGGCCGAAACGCGCATCGACTGGAGCCTGCCGGCGCAACAGGTGCACAACCGCATTCGTGGCCTGTCGCCATTCCCGGGAGCGTGGTGCGAGTTTGACGCCGCGTCGGGGAGCCGCGAGCGGTTGAAACTGCTTCGCTCGACGCTCGCCGACGGCGACGGGCAGCCTGGCGCGGTGCTGGACGACGGCCTGACCGTTGCTTGCGGCAGCGGTGCCATCCGTCTGACCGAGGTCCAGCGAGCGGGCGGCAAGGCGATCGGCGCCGTCGAATTCGTGCGCGGAGCCAAGCTCGCGAAGGGAGCCGTGCTGGCATGAGCCTGCTGATCAGAAGGGCGGCGGTACGTGATCGCGGCGCGATCGGCGAACTGCTCCGCGAGGCCTTCGGCGCAAGCGCGGAAGCCGTGCTGGTCGACAGTCTGGTGGCGGACGGAGACGCGGTCATCGAACTGGTCGCCGTCGCGGAAGGCGCGGTGGTCGGGCATGTCCTTTTCTCCCGTCTTTCGTTGGATACGGGCGAAGGGTCTTTTTCCGCCGTGGCCCTGGCACCGCTCGCCGTCGCCGCAGCCCATCGCCGCCGCGGCATCGGCGCGTTGCTGGTGGAAACGGCCCATGCCGAGCTGAGGTTTACCGAAGCCCTGTCCGTCGTTCTCGGCGACCCGGCCTACTACGGACGCTTCGGCTATTCGCACGCGCTGGCGGCGAACTATGCCAGCGACTACCAGTGCGAGGCGTTGCAGGCACTGACGTTCGCCGACGCGCCGCCTTACGGACGTCTTGTCTACGCGCCTGCCTTCGGGGCGCTCTGAGCCATGCCGCGCTATCGCCTGCTCGTGGAGTATGACGGCACGCCCTATGCAGGCTGGCAGCGGCAGGCGGGCCAGCATTCCGTGCAGGCTGCAATCGAGCAGGCGATCCTGGCTTTCTGCGGCGAAACCGTGTCCATCCGCGGGGCAGGCCGTACCGATGCCGGCGTGCATGCGCTCGGCCAGGTCGCGCATGTCGACCTGGCGCGCGACTGGCCGGCGCGGGCGGTGCGCGACGCGCTGAACGCCCATATGCGGCTGGCCGGCGAGACCGTCTCGATCGTCGAGGCCACAGCAGTGGAAGAGACCTTCGACGCCCGCTTCTCGGCATCGGCCCGCCACTATCTCTACCGTATCCTCAA
>JAEUMA010000588.1 GCA_016793565.1 Rhizobiaceae bacterium | reverse complement strand
CGACGAGCGCGGGTATGGCGCGCGCCTCCGGCATGTTGCGCCAGTATTTCTTCGGCATTTCCGCGCGCATGGCGGTTTGGTTCAGACGGGCGGGGTTGAACGTGCTCTCGTAATAGCCGAGCCAGCCTTCCTCGAACCGGTCGGACGCCGGCGCATCGCGCGTCGTCCCGGCCGGGCCATGGGTCAGCCGCTCGCGATCCCAGTGCAGTGACCCATCCGGCGTGAAGATCGACCAGATCAACGAGCGAAACCGATCGACGAAAAACTGCGCCGTCGCCCGCAGGATGAAATGATCGGGCTCGAACCAGGCCGCATAACGCTCCGTTTCCCCTTCCACGCGACGAAAGCGCAGAAAAGCGTGCATCTTGTGCAGGTCGCGCCGCACAGACTTGTTCATCATGGCCAGTCGGTGGACCAGCGGATCGCTATGCACTTCGAGCAGGCAGCGCTCGCCCTGGCGGATCCGCCACACCAGCGCGTAGAGAAGGGCGTAGCGCTGGGAATCGCGATGGCACACGACCGTTTCGATAAGATCGCCGGCGGCGCGCGGCAGAGAAAACGGCGCGGCCTCCGCGTCGCGTGACGGCGCAAAAAGGCTGGCCTCCCCGGTTGCTGCGAAGACGACGTCCTCGGGTGGGATGCCGTCGGCGATCAGGCCGCGGGCGGCCCGGCGAAAACCCTCCAGATCGGCTCCGGCCGCCATGGAGATCACGCGAGCGTTCACCCGAACAACCCCAACTGGACCGCCGGCTGGATGCGTTCCCGCAGATCTGCCCGATCGGTCAGGCGAAGCGGGCTATGATCGGCCGCAATCAGAAACGGCCGCGCGCGCCGAAGGCCGGGCGAAAGTCTTGCCACATCTTCGAGCCGCAGCGTCGTGTGGCGTCGCGCGGCGACGATCTTGTCGACGGCGCGCTTGCCGAGGCCCGGCACCCGCAGCAGCATCTCGCGCGCGGCGTTGTTGACGTCGACGGGAAAATGCTGGCGGTGCTTGAGCGCCCAGGCGAGCTTGGGGTCGATCTCCAGATCGAGCATGCCGCCTGCTCCGCCGGCCGCGATCTCCTCCACAGCGAAACCGTAGTATCGCAGCAGCCAGTCGGCCTGGTAGAGCCGGTTCTCGCGCTGCAGCGGCGGCGGCTTCACGGGCAGCGCCGCGCTCGCCTCCGGGATAGGGCTGAAGGCCGAGTAGTAGACGCGCTTCATGCCGTGAGCGCCGTAGAGCCGAGCGCTGGTCTCGAGCACGGAAAGGTCTGTGGCATCGTCGGCGCCGACGATCATCTGCGTGCTCTGGCCGGCCGGCGCGAAACGTCTCCGCTCGGCCTTGGCCTCCACGATGCGTTCATGCATCTGGCCCATGGCGGCATCGATGGTCGAACTATCCTTCTCGGGCGCCAGCCGCGCTAGGCTTGCCGCCGAAGGAAGCTCCAGATTGATCGACATGCGATCGGCCCAGAGCCCGGCCTGCTCGATCAGCCAGGGACTCGCCTCCGGAATCGTCTTGAGATGGATGTAGCCCGCGAAGCCATGATCGCGGCGCAACTTGCGCGCCACCAGCATCATCTGCTCCATCGTATAGTCCGGCGAGCGGATGATGCCGGACGACAGGAACAGGCCCTCGATGTAATTGCGCTTGTAGAACTCGGTCGTCAGCATCACGACCTCGTCCACGCTGAAGCGCGCACGCTCCACGTTGGACGACCGGCGGTTCACGCAGTAGGCGCAGTCGAACAGGCAGTAGTTGGTCAGCAGGATCTTCAACAGCGAGACGCAGCGGCCGTCGGGCGTATAGGCGTGGCAGATGCCGCTCCCGGTGGTCGAACCCAGTCCGCCTGGCGCGGCCTTGCGCCTGGGTGCGCCGGAGGAAGCGCACGACGCATCATATTTCGCCGCGTCGGCCAGAACGCGCAGCTTCCGTTGCAGCCTCTCGTCCATTCGACACCTCTTTCGTTCCCTATATGTTCCTTAGCGCAACGAAGGGAAGGCCGTTCATCACATTTGTTAGTGTGGGGCCGATTTCTTGTTCGCCGATACAACGGCGTGCTCGTTACCCGGTGCGGCGCCAGGGGAGATTTTCGCCTGCAGACGTTGAGCGCAGTGCAGTTTCATCATATACGTTATATGATATAGGTGACAAGGATCCGCTATGTCTCTTTCCAACATGAACGCCGACCTGGAGGCCGCGGACAAGCGCTTCCATTTTCACTCGCAGACGGACGCGGCGCGCCACGAAGAGGCAGGTCCGCTGATGATCGCGCGCGGAGAGGGGGCGCATGTGGTCGATCTCGACGGCAGGCGGTATATCGACGCGGTCGCGTCGCTCTGGTGCGCAAGCCTCGGCTTCAGCGACGCCAGGCTGGCGGCGGCCGGCGCATCGGCGCTGGAAACGCTGCCGGTCTATCACACGTTCAACCATCGCTCGAACCCATACGTGGCCGAACTGGCGGCCACGCTGATGCCGCTGACGCCGATGCCGGAAGGCCGCGTCTTCTTTACCGACGGGGGGTCAGAGGCCGTCGACAGCATGGTCAAGATGGCATGGTACTATCACACTGCGCACGGGGAGCCGTCGCGGCGCAAAATCGTAGCGCGCAACGGGGCCTTTCACGGATCGACCGTCATGGCGGCGCGCATCAGCGGCCTGCCCGCCATGCATCGCTCGTTCAATCTGCCCGACTGCAACGTCGTCCACACCGGGCGGCCACATTTCTACCGGGACGCACAGGACGGTGAAAGCGAGGCCGCGTTCGTCGCGCGGCTGGTGGCCAGCTTCGAGGCGCTGATCGCGACCGAAGGCGCCGACACCATCGCCGCCTTCATCGCCGAGCCGGTGATGGGCGCCGGCGGCGTCATCGTGCCGCCGGCCGGCTATTTGCCTGCCATGGCGCAGGTGGCGCGACGAAACGGAATCCTGGTGCTGTCGGACGAGATCATCTGCGGTTTCGGCCGCACCGGGAACTGGTTCGGCTGCCAGACCTTGGGGTTCCGCCCCGACATGATGTCGATCGCCAAGGGGCTATCTTCGGGCTATGCGCCGATCGGCGGCGTTGTGGTGTCGGGCGAGGTCTATCAAGCCTTGGCGCAGGAGGCCGCCCGTAACGGCGTGTTCAGCCACGGCTTCACCTATTCGGGGCATCCCGTTTCCGCCGCGATTTCGCTGGAGGCCCTGCGCATCTACAAGGAAATGGAACTTCCGGCTGTCGCAGCTCGCCTCGGTGCGCGGCTGGCCACAGGCCTACAACTTATCACCCGGCATCCGCTGGTGGGAAATGTGCGCTCGACGGGGTTCATCGGCGGCGTCGAACTGATGGCGGACCGCGATTCCCGCACGCCGTTCGCGCCCGAGTTGAAGGTGGGGGCAATGGTCGAGCGGCAGACGCGCGCGCATGGACTGATCGTACGCAATCTCGGCGATGTCATCGCGCTCTGCCCGCCTTATGTGGTGACCGAGGACGAGGTCGACGGCATATTCGAAAAGCTGGCCCGCGCGCTGGACGATGTCGACGCCGAACTGCGCGCCTGACCAGCTCAGCCTGCGCTGAACCGGTCGAGCACGTTGCGGGTGATCTTCTGGGTGAAAAGGTCGCCGCGCTTGAGGCCCATCACCCATTCGCAGGTGGCGGCCGTCAGGACCTCGCCCTTGCCGCGCGGCATGTGCACCATCATGCCAGCGCCGTATTTATAGCGGGCCAGGCCTTCGGGCGTGATTTCGCCGGTCACGCACTTAACCAACCCCTCGTGGTCGCTGCTGCGGACGTAGTAGCGGAAGCCCTCGCCGGCCGGCTCGTCCTCGGCCAAAACCGCCGGCGCCATGGCCAGGATCTCGATCGTGTCCGGCTGTCCGTCGACCGGCACCGGGTAAGGCAGGCCGTGACGGAAAGTGTAGTCCAAACCGTCTACCTCGTAGGCGAAGATGCGCTCCTTGTCGCCGAAGATGTCGGCATAGTGCAGCCCCGTCCCGGCGAAGGCCCAGTGCTCGGGGCGGTAGACCGTGAAACCCTTCTGCCCGTGGGGGGCGAAGCCACCCCAGGACGCGTAGAGACCATGCAGCCCGTTGACCCCCACGGTCGAGGCGCCCGGCCAGCGCACGTCCCTGTCCTCCCAGGCGGTGGAGAGCAGATGCGCCTTGTCCGTGCCGGCAACGGGATCTTCGTCAATGGCCTTGAACTTGTGGCACACCTGCGTGCGGCCGTCGTCCTCCAGGCGGATCTGCCAGAGGAAATTCGCGCCGAAACGGGCGAGATGGCCGCCATTCTCGACATAGGCCTCGATGGCCAGCCGCATCTCGCGAGTCCAGTATTCGTCGTGGCCGACGACGGTCACGCAGGGATAGGCGTCGAGCAGCTGCGGACGGTAGTGCAGATCGGTCTGAGTGATGAAGTCCAGCTCGTACCCTTCCTTCTCCGCCCAGACGACGAAGTGGCGATCGAACTGCGCCCAACCGGCTGCGGCATAGTACTGGCCGAAACCGTTGGCGAAGGCCCACTCCTTCATCGGATAGCGCGGAGCGTCGCCGAATTCCGGCAGCGGATCGGCGCAGATGCGCGGAGCACCGGC
>JAEUMA010000578.1 GCA_016793565.1 Rhizobiaceae bacterium | reverse complement strand
TCATAGGTGGTACCGCCGGTGTCTGCGACGATGACGCTGCGGCCAGCGTCCTCCAGCGCGGAATAGTAGCGGCCGGCGAGCGGCGCCATGGACGGACCGGAATTGACGATATGGATCGGCGCCTCGGCGGCATGCGCGGCGTCGATCACGCCCGCGCCGGACGTCACAACCAGCGTGCGGCCGGGGAAGCCCGCGTCGCGCAGCCGGCTTTCGAGCGTGCGCATGTAGGCGCCCATCATCGGCTTCAGCGAGGCGTCGATGGCCGCCGACGACGCCCTGCGGAACTCGCGGATGGTCGGGTTCAGGACATGCGACAGCGTGTAGGGAACGCCCGGCAGATGCTCGGCAAGAAGCGCGCCTATACGCAATTCGTGCGCCGGGTTGACGATCGACCAGAGCAGGCAGACGGCGACGGCCTCGACCTTCCGCGCGGCCAGCCCGCGGATCAC
This sequence comes from Rhizobiaceae bacterium, assembly GCA_016793565.1. Taxonomy (GTDB): domain Bacteria; phylum Pseudomonadota; class Alphaproteobacteria; order Rhizobiales; family Rhizobiaceae; genus JAEUMA01. The sequence continues at coordinate 1,699 of JAEUMA010000578.1, read as the reverse complement.
CTCCAATACCGCCGTTTCGTCCAGCGCCGTCATGACGGAGCCATCCGGGCGGATTCGCTCGGGCACCTCGAAGGTCAGGGCGCGCGGGATATAGGGCTGCGGGAAGGGTTCGGTGAAATTGAACGGGTCGCTCCGGCCGCCCTCGCGCAGCACCATCATGTCGCCATGGCCCCGGCTGGTGATCAGCGCGGTACGGGCGGTGCGGCCGGTTATGATGGCGTTGATGGCGTGGGTGGTTCCGTGCACCAGCACCGTGCCCTTGGCCAGCAGGGCGCGGCGGTCGACGCCGTAGCCGTCAGCGGCCGTCGACAGCGCGTCGAGCACGCCGGCGATCGGATCGGCTGGCGTGGTCGGCGCCTTGAACATGCGGCAGCTTCCGTCGTCGTCCTCGACGACGAGATCGGTGAAGGTGCCCCCGGTATCGACTGCGAAGCGCATGCTGCGGCCGTTCTCCCTGCCAAACCTAGGCCGCGTAGTCGGCGCCCTGGCGATCGAGCATCCGCTTGATCGCGTTGAAGTGCATGTCGGCTTCCTCGCCGAGATAGTGCCGGCGGAAGAATGGTCCCGTCTTGGCCGCGAGCTCCTCGGAAATGGTCTCCACCGGCTTGCCGGTCGACATCGCGCGCAACTGCACATTGGCCACGCGGTCGAGGTAGTAGAGCGTCTGGAAAGTCTTGGCGATCGTCTCGCCAACCACCATCGGGCCGTGGTTCTTCATCATCAGCACGATGTTGTCGCCGAGCACGGAGGCGCAGATTTCGCCTGCCGAGGCATCCAGCGGCAGGTCCTCATAAGCGTCGAGATAGGCGACGGCACCGTGGAAGATCATGGCATCCTGGTGCGTCATCAGCAGCGTCTGGTCCTTCAGCGCCGTCAGCGAACTGATGTTGGGCTGATGCGTGTGGACGACGCAGCGCGCGTGGGGCAGGCGGTGCAGCGGCCCGTGCAGCGAGACCGCCGAAAGCTCGGCGCGGCCTTTCCCCTCGATGATCTTGCCTGCGAGATCAACAACCATGAAGTCGCTGGCGCGCACCTCGCTCCAGTGCAGGCCGTAGGGAATGAGGAAAAAATGCTCGTTCGAACCCGGCACCATAAAGGTCATGTGGTTGACCACCGCCTCGCTCCAGCCCCACTGCCACGCGATGCGATGGAGCGCGGCGAGATCGATGCGCGCCCTGGTCACGGCTTCCTGCGCCGGCGCGACCTTGCTCATCTCGTTCATTGCGACAGCCTCTCAGTCGCCGGCCAACCCGATTCCCGGCGGTCGCCCCGGAGTGGCCGGATGGCGTTCTTCCGTGCCCCTTGGCGCCGCATATATCTGCTATAGCAATATAAGAACCGATGGCGAATGGCCTGTCAATCTGATATTTCAGAATGTGAACGATAGGGGATGAGCATGCTCGAGCGCGAAGCCGGCGCCCGCAGGCGCGGCAGGCCGCCATCGTCGGCGCCGGATCTGGTGTCGGTGGATTCGGCGCTTGTCGAGCCGGTGGAGCGGCAGGTCTACCGCAGCATACGGCAGGGCCTGATGAGCGGCGTGATCGCGCCGGGCGCGGTTCTCACCAGCCGTTCGCTCGCCGCGCAGCTGCTTGTCAGTCCCCAGCCGGTGCGCGACGCGCTCAAGCGGCTTGAAGCGGACGGCATCCTGGAGAGTCGCCCGCAGAGCGGCTTCTTCCTGCGCGGGCTGACCGCCGACGAG
>JAEUMA010000551.1 GCA_016793565.1 Rhizobiaceae bacterium | reverse complement strand
AGGGCACGTCGATGATGCGGGCCAGCGTCTGCGCGAGCAGCGTCTTGCCGCAGCCTGTCGGACCGATCAGCAGGATGTTCGACTTCGACAACTCGACGTCGTTGCTCTTCCCAGCATGGGCGAGGCGCTTGTAGTGGTTGTGGACCGCGACCGACAGGACGCGCTTCGCGTAGGGCTGGCCGATGACGTAGTCGTCGAGAACCTTGAGGATTTCCTGCGGGGTCGGAACGCCCTCGCGGGACTTCACCATCGAGGTCTTGTTCTCCTCGCGGATGATGTCCATGCACAGCTCGACGCATTCGTCGCAGATGAACACCGTGGGTCCGGCGATCAGCTTGCGGACTTCATGCTGGCTCTTGCCGCAGAAGGAGCAATAGAGGGTGTTCTTCGAATCACCGCCGCCGTTGCTGACCTTGCTCATCGTGTCCAAGTCCTTTCAACGCCATCCGGCCCGGGGCCGACCGAGAGCTCCTGTCCGCGTCTATAGCGGAAAGGCGCCTCCGCCTTCAATCGCAGGCGACCAAGCCGCGAACGGCCGGTCCGAGCGACCCGAAAAGCGGCCATGATTCGCAGCTGCCCCAGGATGGAAGCTAAGCCGTCGAAGCTCAACATACGCTTAACGTAGGTCGGAAGCCCCGACGAGGGAACACCCAATTGTGTCGGAAATGTCGCACGCCCCGCGAAAAGCGAGGCGCGCCACAACCATGCTTGCGGACGGTTCAACCAGCGGCCGAAGTCGCCTCGATCGCCTCGCGCGACGATATCACCTTGTCGATCAGCCCGAAGTCGCGTGCCTCGTCCGCAGTCAGGAAATGATCGCGGTCGAGCGTGCGCTCGATGGTCTCGTAGTCCTTGCCCGTGTGCTTGACGTAGACCTCGTTGAGGCGGCGCTTCAGCTTGATGATATCCTGCGCATGCCGCTCGATGTCGGAAGCCTGTCCGGAGAAGCCGCCCGAAGGCTGGTGCACCATGATGCGGGCGTTGGGCGTGGCGAAGCGCATATCCTTGTGACCGGCGCACAGCAGCAGCGAGCCCATCGACGCGGCCTGGCCGATGCACAGCGTCGAAACAGCCGGCTTGATGAACTGCATGGTATCGTAGATCGCCATGCCGCTGGTCACCACGCCGCCCGGCGAATTGATGTAGAGGTTGATTTCCTTCTTCGGATTCTCCGCCTCCAGGAACAGCAGCTGCGCGCAGACGAGCGTCGCCATGCCGTCCTCGACGGGTCCGGTGATAAAGATGATGCGTTCCTTGAGCAGGCGCGAGAAGATGTCGTAGGCGCGCTCGCCGCGATTCGTCTGCTCGACGACCATCGGCACCAGGTTCATGTAAGTCTGGACGGGGTCCTTCATGGCTGTCCCTTATAATCGGATTTCACGCCCACAGCGCGGAATCGGTGCCTCGATTGTCTGCGCTAGATAGGATGCCGCCTCCACCTTGTGCAAGGCCGCGCGGCTGTTGCGGTTAAGCCGTCTCTGCGTGCTCAGGGCAACTCCGCCCGCAGCCAGGTCTGCAGCCGCGCCGTGTCCCCGGTCTCCACCGCGTCAGCGACGCGTCGGCCGACCGACGCGCCGAACTTGTAGCCGTGACCGGAGCAGGGCGAAACGACCAGGCAGCGGCCTTCTTCGCTCGCGAAGAAATGCTCGTCCTGGGTGAAAGTGTAAGCGCAGGTCACGACCTGGGCGACGCGATGCCTTGCCAACTGAGCGATCGGCGGCGCAAACAGATCGCGGATCGCCTCCCCCTCGCCCTCGACGGGGTCGCGGTTCCAGTCGGCATCGCTGGTCTGCACCTTGTGGCGGTCGGTGCCGAATTTCAGTCCGCCTCCGCCCGTCGGCGGGACGATGTAGCCCTGCGCCGGCCCGCCGACCTTCAGGATCACTGGCGCATCGGCCCAGGCCTGCCGGAGTTCCGGTGGCGGATCGAGATACACCACGGCCGTGCGGTATGTTGTGAGATCGAGGACGAGCCGGGAAAACAGCTTCGTCACCCAGGCTCCCGCCGTCACCACCACGCGGTCGCCGGACAGCGTCTCGCCGGTATCGAGCGTCACACGTCCGGCGTCTGGATCGATCGAGGCGACGCGGCTGTTCTCGTAGATATTGGCTCCGTTCGCGCGCAGCCATGCCGCCATGTCCTCGGCGATGCGCTTGCAGTGCAGTGCGCCGCCGTCGCGCGAGAACAGCACGTAACGGAGAAGTTCCGGCTCCAGGAAGGCGTAGCGACGGGCGGCTTCCGCCGGTCCGAACGTCTCGAACGGATAACCGCCAGCCTCCAGACCCTCGCGATAGAGATCGGCCTGGTCGCCGTCCTCCAGCGAGACGCAGATAAAGCCGCGCGGATCGATATGCGAACGGCCGAGATCGCCCCACAGCTCGCCCCAGGCGTCGTATGCTTCAGACATCAGCCGGCCATAACCGGTGTTGGCCCGGTAGGCGCGACGGATGATGCGGTGGTGATCGCCCGAGGCGGCGAGCGGATTGGGGATGGCGCCCTGTTCGAGCTGCGACACGCCTGCCCCGCGCTTGACAAGCGCCCCGGCGGTTGAACGCCGGAATCGCCCGCCCCCGACGACGACAATATTCATGGCAGATCCGCCGACCGACTAGGCTCCGAGAGCGGAAG
>JAEUMA010000464.1 GCA_016793565.1 Rhizobiaceae bacterium | reverse complement strand
CGCGCCGTCATAGGCGTTGGCCAGCGCAAGCATGTATTTGGTCGCGCCGGTCTGCCGGATACGCTCCTCGAACTGCCACATCGCCCGTGCGCCCAGGTCGAGCACGGTGGCCTGGCTCGGCGGTGTGGCTACGCGGTCGCGGTAGAACTGCGCCAGCGCGAGCGAGGCTTCGGGCACGCCGTCGGCGACTTCCTTGAAATACTTGATGGCGCGGTTGCGGTCGCGCGCCACGAAGTCGCCCGACAGGTAAAGCTGCCCAAGCTCGAAGCCGGCGCGCGAGCTGCCGAGCGCATAAGCCTTTTCCAGAAGGTCGATTGTCTGTTCGGGATTTCGGTTGGCCTCGCCGCGGCGAATCTGCAGCCGGGCCAGCCGGACCATGGCGTTGGACTGCGCTGGGCCTTCGATCGCCGCCGCCTCGGCATATTTGCTCTCGGCGCGGTCGAGCGCGGATTCGGAAGTGGCGCTGGCGGATTGCGAGCTCTCCGCCGCGACGCCCTCGGCATAGGTCGCGATGGACGGGTTGAAACGGCGGATTTCGGCGATGGCGCTGCGGAACGCCTCGTCGTCCGTATGGCCGGCATCGATCAGTGCGTCCACGCGCTCGGATGCGGCTTGCGGGGACAGCGACGACCACGAGGCGATGAGGAATGCGACGCCTCCGGCATAGCCCAGAAACGCGACCAGGCCCGCACCACGCAGCAGAAGGCGCCCCTTACCCATGGTTCGCTCGGCGTTCGAGGGAAATGTTGCACTGCACCATTGCCTGAATAATGCACGGCTATTTGGATTCTGCAATACAGAGGATGATCACGCATTGATACAATCGTTATTCCTCTTTATTTGTATGCATTGCACAAAAGTGCCTTTCAAAGGGCAATTCCATGCGGAAAAAATAGGCAGAATAGGAGTTGAGCAGGTTTTCATCCGGGTACGACCTTTGGTTGTTTCACAATCCTGCCGTCTTTCCTTATGTTGTCCTAGCGGTGTGCGGATTCGAGAGCCATTTCGGCCGCCCGCGCAGGGTTTCACGATGGTTTCGCGGCAGCTTGAAATTGTAGATAGTTGTGCGTCGCAGCGATCGGGCCGGTCGGATCGCCGGCCTTTTCGGGCGATGTCACGGGTCGGAGACAACGCGAAACAAAAATTAGGGACTGCTTACGGATTAGGCAGGCGTACGTGTCTACGCGGCGCCCTGTCCTCGTCGGAGGCATCCGAACCTCGGCGTCTCGTCACGCAGGCGTGTTCACGCCCTATCGCGCTTTCGTCTGGAAAGGACTGACCATGGCTCGCAAGACGCAGGAAAGTGCTCCGCTCGTTTCTGTCACCAATCCCGGCCACATCCAGTTGCAGTTCGGCGATTCGAGCACCGATGTGCTGGCGGTCAGCAGCGACGGCGTGCTGGTCTCCGATCGTCCGGCCGCCCGTCGCGGACTGCGGCTCCGCTACCGTTTCGAAGCCGGCGAGATCACGCGCGAACTGGTCGTGAAAGGCATGGAGGAGCGTCACACCGATTTCGGTACGGCCTATTTCCTGCGCACGGAGCGCGATGCGCGGGTGCCGCGGCTCGCGGAGTTCGTCAACAAGGGTTTTCGGTCGACGGCCGGCTTCATTCGCGCCGCCAACGATGTAGGCGCGAACAGGCGTAGCGTCAGGGAGTCCAAGACCGCCTCCGTCGCGCGCTTTTCCGGCGCCGCGGTCGGCCTTGTGCTGGCGGGCGCCCTTTTCCTCGGCACCGCCTATTGGCGCTACGGCATAACGACCCTCAGCGGCTCGATCGAGCCGACGCATGTCGAACTTCTGCGGGCCGAGCATCCCGGCGTCTTCTTCCCCTACGCGCCATCCGGCAATCATGTGCTGAAGGTCGGCGAACTGGTCGGCGTTATCGATGCCGGCAGCCGGTCGCACAGCGTGACCGCCACTTGCCCCTGCTTTCTCGGCGATTTCCCGGTCAGCGCCGGCAGCACGCTCTTTAAGGGCGCGGTCGTCGCGCGGCTGATCCCGACCGATTCCGCCGTGGAAGTGGTGGTTCGCCTTCCTCT
>JAEUMA010000455.1 GCA_016793565.1 Rhizobiaceae bacterium | reverse complement strand
GCCGGTGGCGCTCAGGGCGGAGCCGAACAGGAAGCCCTGCACGAGGTCGGGATGCACATCGGCGGCCAGGATCTTGAGCTGGTCGAACGTCTCCACGCCTTCGACCGTCACCACCAGCCCCAGGGAGCGCGACAGGCTGACGATACCGCGGATCAGTTCCAGCGAACGCTCGTTCTGAGTGACGTCCATCAGGAAGCTGCGGTCGATCTTGACCTTGTCTAGCGGCAGCTTGTGCAGGTAGCTCAGGCTCGAATAGCCGGTTCCGAAGTCGTCCAGCGCAATGCGGACCCCGAGTTGCTTGAGCTCGCGGATGTAGCGGCTGGTCTGCGATTTGTCGTCCAGCAGCGCCGTCTCGGTGACTTCGATCTCCAGCCTGTGTGCCGCAAGCCCGGTGCTGGCGAGGGCATCGCGGACATGGTCGACGATCTCCTGGCTGCGGAAATCCTTGGCGGACAGGTTGATCGAGACGCTGATCTGCTCCGGCCACTTCACGCACTCGCCGCAGGCCGCCTGCAGCATGAAGACGCTGATCTCGGAGATGATGCCCATCTCCTCGGCTAGAGGAATGAAGATGGCGGGCGAGATCGCGCCGAGCTCCGGATGGTCCCACCGGCAGAGCGCCTCGCAGCTTGCGATGCGCATCGTCTCCATCGTTACGATCGGCTGATATACGACGCGCAGGTTCTTCATTTCGACCGCGCTGCGCAGTTCCGCCTTCATGAGCTGGCGGTTGCGGAATGCCGCGTCCATCGACGCTTCGAACAGCCGCCAGCCGTTCTTGCCGAGTTCCTTCGCCTTGTAGAGCGCCAGGTCGGCCTTCACGATCATCGTGTCGACGTCGGAATCCATCACCCGCGACAGGACGGCACCGGCGCTGACCTGGATGCGCAGGGCATGGCCCGCCACGTCCACCTCGCCCTGGACATTGGCGAACATGTGGTCGAGCATTCGGTCGAGCGCGCCGTCGTCCTCCACTTCGTCGAAATAGACCATGAACTCGTCGCCGCCGAAGCGGCTGACCTTGACGCCCTCTTCGCTGAAGGCAGCCAGCCTTTCGGCAACGGCGTAGATCAACCCGTCGCCGACGGGGTGCCCGAGCGTGTCGTTGACGCTCTTGAAATCGTCGAGGTCGAACACCGCCAGACCGCACAACCTGTCGCGGTCGCCCGCTGCCAGCTTCTCTGCCACGAGTTCGTTGAAGTAGGCGCGGTTGGGCAGACCGGTGAGGTTGTCGAAGCGCGCCATCGAACGGACCTTTTCCTCCGCTTCGATGCGCTGGGTAACGTCCTCGAAGGTGATGACGCCGAGTTCGTCCCGACTTTCGCGCGCCGAGAATTCCAGGTGGCGGCCGTTGGACAGGCTGAGCAGGATCTTGCGGTCGCGACCGTCCCGCAGGGCGCGCGTGAGCTGAGCCTCAGCATAGCGGCAGTCGTTCATCGACAGCATGCCGGCCGCCACGCCGCGCATCAGCAGCGCCTCCAGCGTACGGCCCATCAGCTGATTGGGCGAACGGGCGCCAAGCACCGTCGCAGCCTCCGCGTTGGCCACGGCCACGCGGCCGTCAGGCCCCAACATGACCAGGCCATGCGACATGGTGTTGAGCGCCCGGTTGAACCGGTGCGCGATGCTGTTCGCCTTCTTCTGCTCCGAGAGCGCCGCGAAGAGCACCTCGCGTACATTGTCGGCATATTTGCGGATCGCGAAGAAGAACGGGGCCGACATCAGCCCCAGCACGACGTGATAGAAATCGCCGCGCAGGATGAAGCCAAGCGAGATCGGCCAGGTCACCGTCACGATCATGATCATGACCATGCTCGGCGAGCCGTAGTTGCGTCCGACGATGCTCGTGACGGAAGCGAGCGTCACCGCCACCGAGGCGATGTCGGCAGAGGGATCGTAGGCGAGGTAGATGCCCGCGAAGCAGAAGAAGCCGAGCGAGGAGGCGTGGATGGTGCCGAGCATGATGTAGTAGCGCTCGCGCTGCTTGCCTTCCTCATAGTTGGCGGGCGGCCCGGCATTCTTGTACTTGCGGATGCCGATCAGGCGCACAAGCCCGCCGACGAGCAGCGCTATCGCGATGAAGAGGTAGATGACCGCCTGGGTGCGCGAATAAACGAGCATG
>JAEUMA010000366.1 GCA_016793565.1 Rhizobiaceae bacterium | reverse complement strand
CGACGATCTGTCTGGCATCCGGCTGCGCAACGTCTCGCTGGACATTCGCGAAGGCGAGATTCTCGGCATCGTCGGTCTTGTGGGATCGGGCCGGTCCGAACTCGGCCGGACCATCTTCGGTCTCCAAAGCCCTTATTCCGGGACGGTGAAGCTCGGCGGGCTCGACATCACCGGCACTGCCTGTGCCGACGCCGTTGCGCTCGGTATCGGCTATGTCCCGCAGGAGAGGCGGGAGGGCGTGTTCCGGGGGTTGAGCGTCGGCGAGAATTCGATCCTGGCCGACTTGTCCTCGGTCATGGGGAGGTTTGGCGTATCGGTGACCAAGGCGCGCCGCGCTGCTGAAAAGGTCGTCCAGGAACTGCGCGTCAAGACCATGGGCGTCGACGCGACCATCGATACGTTGTCGGGCGGAAATCAGCAGAAGGTGTCGCTGGGCAAATGGCTGCGGCGTGACATCCGGATGATGGTGCTCGACGAGCCTACGCAAGGCATCGATATCGGCGCTCGCACGGAAATCTTCCACATCATCCGGCAGATGGCGCAGACGCGGGGCATCGGCGCGCTGGTCCTCGATTCCGATCTGGATATCCTCGCCGAGCACTGTGACCGGGTGCTGGTGATGGTGCGCGGCCGCGTCACCCGCGAGTTCAAGCGCAGCGAGCTCAGCGCCACGGCTCTGAGCCATGAAGTGTACGGACACTGAGGGAGAGGCAGGGTTGCAAAGAGACATTTCCCTGATCAGCCGCTACGGGCTGGTCTTCGCGTTCATCGCCATCATTGTCCTGTTCTCCGTGCTCCGGCCGGATGCGTTCCTGACGACGCGCAATTTCGGGTCGATCATGAGCGACAATGCCGTGCTGATGCTGATCGCGCTCGGCATCATGGTTCCGCTGGTCGTCGGGCAGTTCGACCTGTCGCCGGGTTTCGTCGCAAGCCTCGGCGCCATGCTGACTGCCGGTCTTCTGACCCGGCAGGGATTGCCGTGGCCGGCCGTCCTGGTGATTGTCGTGCTTGTCGGGTGTGCGATCGGATTGCTGATGGGGATCCTTGTCGGTTACCTTCAGCTGAATTCGCTCATCGTCAGCCTCGGCGTCGGCAGTGCCATCTCGGGCTTCGTCCTGCTGTACTCGAACGGCGAGATCATCTTCAACGGCATTCCGGCGTCCTTCACCGTCATCGGCCAGACGCGCCTGTTCGGCTTCCTGCCGCTACCGTTCATCTACGCGATGATAGCGGCGATCGTCATCTGGTACGTTCTGACCTACCTGCCCGTGGGAAGGCGCCTCTATGCCATCGGCGGCAGCCAGGAAGCTTCCAGGCTGATCGGCATCAATATCAACAAATACATCGCAATCTCGTTCGTGGTCTCGAGCGGAATGGCTTCGCTTGCCGGCTTCGTGCAGGTGGCCAGGCTGGGTGCGGGCCACCCCACTTCCGCACAGGCGTTCCTGTTGCCGGCGTTTGCGGCCGCGTTTCTCGGCGCGACGGCCATTCGCCCTGGCTTCTACAACATCTGGGGAACCGTCATCGCGGTGTTCCTCGTCGGCGCGGGCACGACGGGACTGTTCATGCTGGGTGCGCAGGCCTATGTGCAGCCCATCTTCAACGGCGCAATCCTCGTCCTCGCGGTGACGCTCTCGCGTGTGGCGGTGCTGAGGCGCGCAAAGGCCCTGGCGCGAGCGGCGGCCATGCGGGACACGACGCCGCCGGCGGCGGTGGCGAGCAACGCCTAGAACGGTTCGCGGCTAGATGGGATCGTTCTGCCGGAAGGCAATTCGATCCCAAGGTCGAGGCGAGCGTCGCAGGCCGTGCCGTGGTATGGACAAGACACACGACGAAGGACTTGAGCCGAATTGACCCGGCCCGAACGGTTTGCCGCTGGCTGATGCTTCCGCGTCCGCCAGCTTGCCCGATGCACCACATCGGGCCCGCGCCAGGTTTCCTTGGCGGATCGCCTTGCCCTCGGAGAAGCAGAGCCGTTTCCATCTCATCGTGAGCCGCTTAGGATCGTCGGTCTCGTTGCGGTAGCGACAGGGTGGCCCCCAGCGCGATCAGCAGGCTGCTCGCTGCGAGACCCGCGATGAGAGAGGAGTGGCTATCGGCGACCGCGCCGACGGCGAAAGGCCCGACCATCTGCCCAACGCCAAATGCCACGGTGAACGCGCCGACTGCGGTTGCCCGCCCGTCGGGCTCGACGTTCCGGCGCACAAAGTCGGTCGTGGCGGCGACTACCGCGAAGAAGGCCGATCCGAAAACCGCCGCCGATATCATGACGGCCGGCACGTTCGTCGAAAACAGCGGGATCACCGAGCCGATTCCGCAGACGCTCACCAGCACGGCGAAGGCGCGCGCGTGACGCTGCCGCGAAAGCAGACGCGACCACAGCCATGGAGCGGACATCGATGACAGTCCGATTACGATCCAGAACGCACTGATTTGCGCGTGCCCGACAGCTCTCGATGCAAGGTAGGACACAACGAAGGTCATGTAGCCCATGGAGCCCGCGCCGAAAGCGGCGTAGCCGCCAAGGATCCATCGGTCCCGTGCGATGCGGTATGCTCCGCCTCCGACAGACATAGGCCTGCCGTCTGCCGCCGCTTTGGCTGCTAGGCAGCCCATCGCGGCCAGAAGGAAGCCGAGCGCCCCCAGCAGGAGCCATGCTTCGCGCCAGGCTGCCTGCCCGAACAAGTCCAGCCACGGCGGTACCAGGGCGCCGCTGAGCACGATGCCGAAACCCGCCCCGGCATAGAATATCCCGATCAGCACCGCCGAGCTCTCCGGCTGCTCGGACGCGACCGCGGTGGCGATCACGCCGCCGGCGACGAAAATCCACGCGCCCGAGACACCCGAGACAAGCCGGAGCATGTTCAGTACGATGAAGTCATCGCTGTGTCCGAGGCAGAACAACGCCAGGACGGTGACCGCCGCGCCCGCGCCGTAGGTGACCGCCGCGCCGAGGCGCCTTACGGCGATCGATGCTGTCAGCGCGCCAAGGATGTAGCCGACCGCGTTGCTGGTGTTGATCCATCCGGCCTCGGAATAGGACCATCCGAACTCGTCTTTCATGGCAGGCAGAAGCAGCCCGTACGCGAAGCGTGCGATGCTGATGCCGAGCGCAGGCCCGGCAGCGAGAAGCGTGATCTTCGCCGCGGGGCGCATTGGGGTGCTAGATCGGTTCATGGTCAGATGGAAACGGTTCTGTTTGCTCGATGGCGAGATGGTCCGCAAGGAAGTCGGTGCAGGCCCGATGTGGTGCATCGGGCAAGCCGGGCCAGCGGCAAATCCTGCGGGCCGGGTCAATTCGACCCAAATCCGTCGGCGGGCGTCTTGTCCGTACCATCCAGGTACGGCCTGCGGCACCCGCCTCGACCTTGGGATCGAATTGCCTCCGGCAGAACGATTCCATCTGACCATGAGCCGCTCTAGCGGCGGCCGCCGGCCAGTTTCAGGGAAGCGGGCGACTTGCGAAGCCTCAGCATCGCCCAGGCGCCGATGAAGGGACCGGGTGCAAGGAACAGGAAGGTCCATTGCCAGCTGCCGGTGATCGCCGCGACATGAGGCGTCGCCCAGATGACGAATACCGTCAGCGCGAAGCCGATTCCCATCTGCAGCGACAACGCAGTCCCAACCACATCCTGCTCGGCGATTTCGGTGACCGCTGCTGAGAACAGCGGCGAGTCGCCGATAACCGTGATTCCCCATAGGAGGGCGATTGAAAACAGGAGCCAGCCGGGACCGTTGAAGGCGAGCCCGATGGCGATCGCGCATGTACCCGAGACGATCATGAACCCCGCCGTCGTGGCGGTGCGGCCAAAACGATCCGAGAGTAGGCCCCCGCCGAAGCAACCGAGGAAGCCGGCGGCAATGACGGTGAAGGTTATCAGCGAGGCTGTCTGCGGATCGAAAGCCGCGACGCCCGAGGATTGGATGAAGATCAGCAGCCACGCCCACATGGCGTAGAGTTCCCACATATGGCCGAAATAGCCGATGTTGACGAGAAACAGGTGGCGGTCGCGGAACACCCGGCCCGTCTGCCGCAGATTGAAGACCGCCTTGCCGAACGGAAACGGTCCTTCGCGGGCGAAAAGGAGGAAGCTTGCACCGGCGCACAGGGAAGCGACGCTGGACAGGGCGATGACGGCCTGCCAGTCGATCTGCGCGGTGATCGTGCGGAACAAGTGCGGCATCGAGGAACCCAACGTCAGCGCCCCCACGACGAGACCGAGCGCCAGCCCGCGGCTGCGTACGAACCAGGTCGCGACGAGTTTCATGGCGGGCGGATAGACGGCGGCGAGCGCTGCTCCGGTTGCGAACCGGCACAATACGGCGCCGAGTGCGCCCGGCTCTAGAAGCAGCAGCGCGTTGCTAGCCGCCGCAAGCACGGAGGCGGTCGCCATGAGGCGGTTGAGCCGCACGATGTCTGGCAGGTTGACCAGGCTTGCAAGCAGCGCGCCGGTTACGAATCCCAACTGCACGCCGTTGGTCATCCAGGCCACCGCACTGTCCGACAGGTTCCAGGCGACGCGGAGTTCCGGCGTGACGGCTGTCGCCGAGAACCAAGTGGTCATCGACAGGACGACCGAGACGCAGAGGGTTGCAAGTACGCGCCAGCGACGGGAATCCGGCCGGATCTCTGCTGATGCGCCGGCAGTCGGCCCGCCTGCCATGGTCAGCGCTTCGAGAGAGGAACCGTGTAGACCGTTGCGGTGCCGCTCAGGCAGATTTCGCCCGCCTCGTTGCGTACGCTGGTCAGAATCTTGCAGATAGGCTTGTCCTCGCGCACCTCGGTGATTTCCACCCGACCTACTATGAGTTCGTCCACCCCGACGGCCTTGACGAACTTCCAGTCGACGCCAAGAAATACGGTCCCCGGACCCGGCAGGTCTTCCGCTACGACCGCATTCAACATTCCCGAGGTGACGCCGCCCTGGACGATCAGCTTGCCGAAGATCGATGCCTCGGCAAGTTCCTTGTCGTAGTGCAGGGGATTGCGGTCACCCGTCATCTCGGAGAAGGCCTCGATGTCCCGCATGGTGGTCCGGCGGGAGCGCTCGGCGAAGTCGCCGACCTTAGGCCGGCCCTTTACGACGCCTGCCCAGCCGTCAGTCGTGGCTCCACTCATTTTCCGGTCCTTTCATGAAAAGTTGTCTGTTGCCGAAAGGCTGGGAGAATGCGACCGCCTATCAGGGTCGGTGCCAGCTGCATGGCGGCGCCTACCGCGATCTCGTCGCCGGGATCGCGCAGGATGAAGCTCAACATCGTCGGTCCTTCGGCCAGTTCGACGAGCCCTACCGTGTAGGGCGCGATTGGAAGCCAGCCCGGATGTCCTGGCCGGTGGACAACCGAGAAAGATTTGAGCAGGCCCCGGCCCGACGCGTCCTCCCATTGGAGGGCGGTTCCCCAGCAGTGAGGGCACACTCCGCGGGGATAGAAGATGGCTTTGCCGCACGCTTCGCAGCGCTGGATCGTGAGGCGACCCTGTTGCGCGGCATTCCAGAACGGCGTCGTCAACGCCGTCATGGTCGGCGCGGGAACCTTAAGATCAGCGATGTCCATCAGCCTGCTCCCAGCACCAACGCCGTGGCTTCGCTCATGGTCGCGCCGTTGCCGGTCACCAGCGCCAGTCTGGCGTTGGCGATCTGCCGGCCGTGCGCGTCGCCCCGCAACTGGCGAACCGCCTCCACGACGTGGGTCATGCCTCCGGCGAGATCGGGCTGACCGAAGCCAAGCTGGCCGCCATGCGTGTTGAGCGGAAAGTCACCTGCGTGGCTCAGGTCGTGCTGGCGTAGCCAGGCGCCGAACTCACCGGGGCCGCAAAGGCCGGAATCCTCGAGGGTCGTCGCGACCATGATCGTGTAGCAGTCGTAGAGCGACAGCAGGCTCATCTCATCGGCGGTTGTGCCGGACTGCGACAGGGCGCGTGACATGGCGGCCTTCAGAGGCCCGGAGGTCAGGCTGGGCGCCTGTGAAACAGCGCGGTGGGTGACCTTCTCGCCCGCGCCGAGCAGATGGACGGAGTTTCGCGGCAGGGAGCGTGCCCTTTCCGCGGAAACTACGATGACCGCGTCGCCCCCGGCGACCGGCATGACGATCTCGAGCAGATGCAGCGGAGACGCCACCATCGGCGATGACAGGATGTCGTCGATCGTCGCCGGCCTGTCATGGAAGATCGCGTCCGGGTTCTTCAGCGCGTTGGCACGCTCCGCGGCGGCTATGCGCGCGAAATCTTCCGGCGTGGAGCCATAGGCGGCCATGTGAGCCTGCATGAGCAGCGCGTAGGAGATGTTGGCACCGGAGGCGCCGAACGGAACGTCGAATTCGCGGATGGGGTTGCGGTTCGGGGAACGGGCAGGGGTCTCATCGCGGGTGTTCGCCAGAACGCAAAGCACCGCCTCGCACATCCCCGCCTCGATCGCAGCGGCGGCGCGCCAGACCATCCCCGGGCCTGAAGCGCCTCCGAGGTCGACCACGTTCGCCATCGCGGGTTGGAGCCCCAGATACTCCGCGACAGTTGCCGGCACATGCTGGGGCGTCTCGCCCACCTGAGGGCCCACGAGCAGCCCGTCGATCTGTCCCGGTTCCAGGCCGGCATCCATCGCGGCGCGCCGCGACACCTCCGCGATAAGCTCCAGAGTAGTGACGCCCTCGGTGCGTCGAACAGGTCTCAATTCGCCGATGCCGGCGATGACGCCCTTTGAACGTCGCATCGTCATCCCGCCGCGTTCCGGTCGAGCACGCGATACTCATCAAGGCATTCCGGATTGGCGAGCGAACTGATGTTTTTCACCAGGCCGCCTTCGACGACCGTGCGCGCTGCGCCTTCGACGCGCTTTCCGTTCAGCGTGTAAGGAATAGCACCCACGGAATGGATTCGATGCGGAACGTGGCGCGGCGACGCGGAATCCCGGATCTTCTGCCTGATGCGCTGAGCGAGGGCCCTATCCAAGGCGGCGCCGTCCCTGAGCTTGAGGCACAGGACGATCTCCTCGTCGCCGGATTTGGACGCGCCGAACACCAGGCAGTCCTCGACCTCGGAGAACATCTCGCACGCGGCATAGATCTCCGCGGTCCCGATGCGGACCCCGCCCGGCTTGAGCGTCGTGTCCGAGCGGCCGTAGATGATCGCCGATCCGTATGGCGTCATCTCCGCCACGTCGCCATGGGTCCAGATTTCCCGTCGCTGGGAAAAATAGGCGTCGTGATAGCGCTGCAGCCCGCCTTCGCCCCAGAACTTCAGCGGCATGGAGGGGAACGGCTCCGTGCACACGAGGTCGCCCTGCCGGCCGATGACCGCCGCATTGCGGTCGTCCATCACCGCGACGGCAAGGCCAAGCCCCTTGGCCGTCAGATGCCCGCGCCTGACCGGATGGAGCGGCGAACCGAGCAGGAAACAGCCGATAATCTCAGTGCCGCCCGAAATGGACGCGAAGATCATGTCCTGCTTGATATGCTCGTAGACCCAGTCGAACTGCTGCGGCGACACCGGCGCACCGGCGGACAAGACGGATTTGAGCGCAGACAGGTCGTGATGCTCAGCGGGATGGTAGCCTTGCTCGGCCAGCGTTGCCAGGTAGCGGGGGCTTGTCCCGAAATGAGTGATGCCGGCCTTCTCGCAGGCCGACCAGAGCGGAGTGACGTCCAGCCCGGCGGGTTTCTTGAGGATCGGTGCGCCGTCGTAGAGGACGATGGCGGCCTCGCAGGCAAGGGCGGATATGAGCCAGTGGTACATCATCCATGCGGTATTGGTGTACCAGCTGACCACGTCGCCCGGCTGCACGTCGCCATGTAGGGCATGTTCCTTGAGGTGCTGAAGCAGCACGCCGCCGGTCGTGTGAACGATCGCTTTCGGCGCGCCGGTGGTGCCGGAGGTGTAGAGCACGTAGGCCGGGTGCCTGAAAGGAACCCGCACGAAGGTGAGGGCAGCAGCCTCGCCGAACTCGGAAAGGTTGCGCACATCTGCCTCCAGCAGCTGCGGATCCCTCAGGCTGCCGGAGGTGAGGACGAGAAGCTCGACACTGGGCATTCCCTGTACGATCTCGGCCAGGCGTTCCGCGATGTCGTGCTGTCTGCCGGCATAGGCGTAGTTTGCCGAGGCGAACAGGACTTTCGGTCTGATTTGGCCCAGGCGATCCACGATCGCGGCGACGCCGAAATCCGGGGAACATGAGGACCACGTCGCGCCGAGCGACGCCGTGGCTAGCAATGCCACGAGAGCGTCGGTGCGGTTCGGCAGAATTCCCGCGACGCAGTCGTCCATGGTGACGCCGGCGCTGCGCAGACCTTGCGCTGCGCGCGCCACCCGCGCGCGAAGTTCGCGGCGGGTTATCGCCGCGAATGCGCCCGCCTCATCGGCCTCGAAAACGGCAACCGAGTCGTCGTCCCCCCTCAGGAGATTCTCAGCCAGATTGAGTTTAGCGTCGGGAAAGAACTCCGCGCCGGTCATCGGAGCGTCGGCATTTTCGACGAAGGCGACCTGACCCTGGTCGCCGATCAGTCCGGTGTAGTCCCATACCGAACGCCAGAAGCCGCCCTTGTCGGCCACCGACCAACGGTGCAACGTCTCATAGTCGTGGGGATCGAATCCGTTCGAACGGGCGAATTTGGCAAGATTGCTGGCTTCGAAGCGCGCGATTGACGGCCGCCATAAGATGTCGGACTGCATTCTTCCTCCCAGCGGCGCCTGCGCTTTTCTGTTGCGCAAGTACCGACCGATCGGTACGATGAATGGGAGAGGTTGTGCTGTCAATGCGAAATCGTGTGCAGGGACCAATTTCGGCATCACGCCCGACGAAGTCAGTTCGAGGAAAATCGATGGACGTTAACGCGATCACGCCCAAGCAAGGCGAGCTGTCCGAAAGCAAGCGGATGATCATGGAAGTTGCCGCAAAGCTGTTTGCGGACAAGGGCTACGGAAGTGTTGGCATCAGTGAGGTCGGTGATGCTGCCGGTTTCGGCAAGGGTGCCCTTTACTACCATATCAAGTCCAAGGAAGACCTGCTGTTCGAGATCATGACGGTTTACATGATCGATCTGATCGAAGCGGCTCGTGCGATCGAGAGCAGCGGCAAAAGCGTGCAGGAACGCATCATCGCTCTCAGTCACAGCTTCATGGAGATCATGTTTGCGAGCCGCCCCGAGATGACGGTCTGCTTCCGCGAGGTGCATGCACTGAAGGAGGAAAGGCGGAAAGGTGTCCTGAGCCTCCATACCGAGTATCAGGATATCTGGATGCGCGTTTTCCAGGATGGCGAGCGCAAAGCGATCTTGCGGCCACTGACGAAGATCGAGATCAAGGCCATTCTCGGCATGTATTTCTACAGCTTCCTGTGGATAAAGGCGGATGGGGCGGCTGCCATCCGAAGCATTGGCGACAGTTTCGCGGATCTGACGCTTCGGTCGACTGTGCTGGCCTAGGGCGATGACCCCGGATGTCGTGATCGTCGCCGCTCGTCGGACCCCGATCGGCAAGCTCAACGGCAGCCTGGCATCGCAGTCGGGCTCCGCGCTTGGTGCGGCGGTCGTGTCGGCGCTACTCGCAGATGTCGGCGTGGCGCCCGGCGACATCGACGAGGTGATCATGGGGCAGGTGCTGACGGGGGGCGCAGGCCAGAATCCCGCGAGGCAGACAGCGCTTGGCGCAGGCTTGCCGGTCAATGTGCCTGCTATGACCGTCAACAAGGTTTGCGGGGCGGGCCAGAAGTCGATCCATCTCGCCGCCCAGGCCATTCGATGTGGCGACGCCGACATCGTCTTGGCCGGCGGACAGGACAGCATGAGCAGGGCGCCCCACCTTTTGTACGGATTGCGTTCCGCACCGCGCATGGGCGATCAGACGGCCAGGGACTCGATGGTGGTGGACGGCCTGTGGGACGCCTTTCACGACGTCCATATGGGGGAGACTGTGGAGCGGCTCGCGAAGCGATACGACATCGGTCGCGAGGAGCAGGACCAATTCG
>JAEUMA010000356.1 GCA_016793565.1 Rhizobiaceae bacterium | reverse complement strand
CCTGTTCGCGCTGGCATCCACCGCCAGCTACAGTTTCTACATCATCATGACGCGGCGGATGGGCGCCACGGAGACGCCGCAGAGCCTGATCCTCTATTCGGCGCTGGCGCCTGTCATACTGACCGCGCCGGTGCTGCCTGCGGCTGCGAGCTGGCCTCAGAGCCCGCTCGTCGCCGTCATCCTGCTCGGTCTCGGCGTGTTCGGAGCTTTCGGGCACTGGTGTCTCATCCGCGCCTACAGGATGGCCACCACCACAGCGCTGGCGCCCTATCCCTATGTCCAGATGGTGTGGGCGATCCTGTTCGGCTGGCTGATCTTCGACCAGCTGCCTGATCGCTGGACGCTTCTGGGCTCAGGGATCATCGTCGCCAGCGGCCTCTATATCGTTCACCGCGAGCACCGGCTGAGGCTCGCGCTGCGCACGACCCCCGGCGCGGACGCCCAAACCCTGGCAAAAAAGCTTTGACGGCGCACAAAACGATGGCATAAGGCCGTTTTAAAAAGTTTAAAACGGTTTATGCGCTTCGGAGGGCGCCCTGGCTCAGAAGATCAAGCTTTCGACCATAGCTGACGCTCTCGGCGTGTCGACGGCGACCGTGTCGCTGGCCTTGCGCGACAGCCCTCTCGTTGCCGATGAGACGCGCGAACGCATCAAGGAACATGCCCGCGCGATCGGATATATCTACAATCGGCGCGCGGCCAGCCTTCGCACCTCCCGCTCCGGCATTGTTGGCGTCGTGGTGCACGACATCATGAACCCGTTCTACGCGGAAATCCTCCGCTCGATCGAAAGCGAGCTCGACCGCAGCCGCCAGACCTTCATCCTCTCCAATCACTATGACCAGCTTGGCAAGCAGCGCACGTTCATCGACACGCTGCTGCAGTTGGGCGCCGACGGCGTGATCATGTCGCCGGCGATCGGAACGCCGCCAGAGGACATTCGCATGGCCGAGGAGAACGGGCTTCCCGCCGTGCTGATCGCCCGCAATGTCGAGGGCGCGGGCGTGCCTGTGTTCCGCGGCGACGACGCCTATGGCACGGCACTGGCCACCAACCATCTGATCTCGCTCGGCCATTGGCGCATCGCCATGATCGGCGGGACGGACCAGACCTCGACCGGCCGGGACCGTTATCAGGGCTATGTCAATGCGATGCAGCGCGCCGGCCTGCCGATCGGGCAGGATTGGCGCATACCCGGCCCCCGCACGAAGCAGGGCGGCTTCGAGGCCGCCGCGCAGTTTCTGGCGCTGAAGGACAAGCCGACGGCGGCCGTATGCTGGAACGATCTGGTGGCGATCGGCCTGATGAACGGCATATTGCGGGCCGGCCTCCAGCCCGGCGTCGACATATCGGTGACGGGCTACGACGATCTCGAGGAAGCCTCGATTGCTACGCCGGCGCTGACCACGGTCTGGAACGGCCAGCGCGAGGTCGGGCGGCTCGCCGCTCGCGCACTGCTCGACAAGCTGGTGGGAGAGCCCGTTCGCCCCTCGCAGGAACTCATCAAACCGGAGCTGCACGTCAGGCAGTCGACCGGCAATCCGCTCGAGCGGCGGTAGCCGCTGTGGCGCAGCCGGCCGAAGCATAAGGCCCTAGCGATCCGCCGGCCGGTCGTCATAGTGTAATCAACCGATCCCTCCATCCTCCATCGAAAGTTGACCATGGCTGCAGACCTCGCCTCGATCACAGTCCTCGTTCCCGGCAAGCTGCATCCCCGCTCGGTGCGACGGATCGGCGAGACGTTCCGGATGGTTCAGCTCGAAACCACCGATCCGGCCAAGGTCACCGCCGCTCTGCGTGAATCGGTGCGGGGCGTCGCCGTATCGCCGGCGCTCGGCTTCAGCGCCGTCGGGCCGGCTTTTCTCGATGCGCTGCCGAACCTGGAGATCGTCGCCAATTTCGGGGTGGGCTATGACGGCGTCGACGCCGTTCATGCCGGCAAGTCCGGCATTGCGGTTTCCAACACGCCCGACGTGCTGACCGAGGAGGTTGCCGATACGACGATCGGCCTGCTGCTGAACACGGTCAGGGAACTGTCCCGTGCCGAACAATATCTGCGCGCCGGGCGTTGGGCCAGCGAGGGCGCGTACCCGCTGACGGCGGCGTCGCTCAGGGGCCGCAAGGTAGGCATCTTCGGCATGGGACGCATCGGCCAAGCCATCGCGCGGCGTCTGGTCGCCTTCGGCCTGCCGATCGCCTACCACAACCGTCGGCCGGTCGAGGGATTAGGCTACGACTACTACCCGACGCTCGAAGGCCTCGCGACGGCCGTCGATACGCTGATTTCGGTGGCGCCGGGCGGTGCTGCGACGGAAAAGGCGGTCGATGCGCGCATTCTGGCCGCGCTGGGCGCCAACGGTGTCTTCGTCAATATCGGACGTGGCAGCACGGTCGACGAACAGGCCGTGATCGGGGCCCTCGCGAACAAGACGATCCTGGCGGCGGGACTGGACGTCTTCGTCGATGAGCCCCGCGTTCCGCAGGCGCTGATCGACCTGCCCAATGCCACGCTGTTGCCGCATGTCGGCTCGGCCTCTATGGCTACGCGCGACGCGATGGCCGACCTGGTGGTCGACAATCTGATCTCCTGGTTCCGCGATGGGCATGCGCTCACTCCCGTGGCAGAAACCGCTCACGTCAAGCCCCGTTAACCGTTCGTTGACGCCGTTGCCGGATCCTTCCGCCCGTTTGAGGGATACGGACGGTTCTGCGTGGCGAGGCTCTTCATCAACGCTGCGGCGGTCGCTTGCCTGGTCGTGTTCGCGGCACTGCTGCCGCGCGAGCCGGCGGAAGTCGACCGCATGACCACGGGGTCGGTCGAGCCGGCCTCGCCCGACCTGCATGGATTTCAACTCAACGCGCCTGGCGGAGAGAGTTGCCGGATAGGGGATCGTCAGACGGGTGCGGGTGACCGTGCCGAGATTTCGCTGGATCCCGGCTGCGCGAAGCTCTTTCCTGAACTCGCCGACGTTCGGTTCTGGCGCGATGAGGCCGACGGTTCGATGGCGCTCGCCGGCGCGGACGGACATGCGATCGTCCGTTTCGCGCAGGCGGACGGCGCCGGCTACGAATCCTACTTTCCGAAACTGCCGCTGCTGTCGCTGACGCCCGTACAGTAAGTCACTCGGCGGCGGGGCGCAGGCCGAGCCGTTCCGCGGCATGCTGGCGAGCCGCCTCGCCGAAGGCCCGGAAGATGCGGGCCGAGTTCGTATCGGACTTGACCCAATACTCCGGATGCCACTGCACACCGACGGCGAAGGCCGGCGCGTCCTTCACTGAAACCGCCTCGACGGTGCCGTCCTGGGCTACCGCCTCGACCTGAAGCCGCTCGCCCAGCCGGTCGACGGCCTGGCGGTGCACCGAATTGACCAGAATCTCGCCGGGACCGAAAACCCCCGCAAGGCAAGAGCCGGGCTTGATCGAGACCGGCTGGCGGATGGCGAAACGCTCGTCCTGATCGTCGCTGACCGGGGCGCGGTGGTCGAGCGAGCCCGGCCGCTCCTGGATTTCCGTGGCCAGCGTGCCGCCGAGCGCGACGTTCAACTCCTGGATCCCCCGGCAGATGGCGAGCAGAGGCACGCCGCGGGCAATGGCGAGGCGGATCAGGGGCAGGGTGGTGGAGTCACGGGCGGGGTCATAGGGACCGTTCGCCTCGGTGGCCTCGCTGCCGTAGAGCGAGGGGTGCACGTTCGATTTCGAGCCGGTCAGCATCACGCCGTCGACCGAGGAAAGCAGAAGGTCTAGGTCGAGCCTGTCGCCGAAGGAAGGTACCAGCACCGGGAATACGCCGGCACCGGCGACCGCCGCCTCGAGATATTGCTGCGGCGTCGCGTGCCAGGTGTAGTTGTCGAACTGGCGGGTGTCCGTGGCGACGGCGACGAGCGGCTGCATGTGATGGCTTCCCATAGAACTGCCTGCAAAATAGGCGATCCGGCCGCGTTTTCCAATGCCGGTGCCGGGCCTGCCGCAGTGGCGTCACGCAAACATGAGACCATAGTCTTACTAACCTGCGGTTTTCGCTGCGGCAACATCTCGGATGCTGGACTTGAAAGGCTCCGCGTGTATCTTGAGGCCTCGGCTTTTATCGCGAAATCAACGGCTTCCGTGAAGTCCGTTGCCACGGTCCAGCTAGGGAGGAACTCATGGATCGCCGATCATTCATACGCAAAACGGGAGCGGCCGGCGTCGGCGCCGCGGCTGCGACCGCAGCGCTGGCGGCACCCGCCATCGCCCAGAGTAGTCCCAAGGTCACCTGGAGGCTGACCTCCTCTTTCCCGAAGTCGCTGGACACCATCTACGGCGGCGCCGAGGTGTTCTCCAAGATGTTGTCCGAAGCGACCGACGGCAATTTCACCGTCCAGGTGTTCGCGGCGGGCGAGATCGTGCCCGGGCTGCAGGCGGCGGACGCTGCGGCGGCGGGCACGGTCGAGGCGTGCCACACGGTGGCGTATTATTACTGGGGCAAGGATCCCACCTGGGCGCTGGGCGCCGCCGTTCCCTTCGCGCTCAACGCGCGCGGCATGAATGCCTGGCACTATCACGGCGGCGGCATCGACCTGTTCAACACCTTCCTGGCCAAGCAGGGGCTCTACGGCCTGCCCGGCGGCAACACCGGCGTGCAGATGGGCGGCTGGTTCCGGAAGGAAATCAACAGCGTCGCCGACCTTCAGGGCCTGAAGATGCGGATCGGCGGCTTCGCCGGCAAGGTCGTGGAAAAGCTCGGCGTGGTCCCGCAGCAGATCGCGGGGGGTGACATCTATCCGGCATTGGAGAAAGGCACCATCGACGCCGCGGAATGGGTCGGCCCCTACGACGACGAAAAGCTCGGCTTTCAGAAAGTCGCGCCGTACTACTACTATCCGGGCTGGTGGGAAGGCGGCCCGACCGTGCACCTCATGTTCAACAAGGCGAAGTACGAGGAGCTGCCGGCGAACTACAAGTCGCTGGTGCATACGGCAGCGCAGGCGGCCGACGCCAACATGCTGCAGAAGTACGATTACCTCAACCCGGCCGCCATCAAGCGTCTGGTTGCCAACGGTGCACAGTTGCGGCCTTTCAGCCCCGAGATCCTGGCGGCCTGTTTCGAGAAGTCGAACGAGGTCTATGCCGAGATGATGGCGAACAATGCCGACTTCAAGACGATCTGGGACTCGATCGTGGCGTTCCGCAAGGAGCACTTCCTGTGGGCGCAGATCGCCGAGTACAATTTCGACACCTTCATGATGATCCAGCAGCGCGGCGGCAAGCTCTAGTCCTTCGCTGCCGCTCGTTTAAGCCATCCGTTGAAAAGAAAGCCCCGCGTCGTGTGACGCGGGGCTTTTTCGTGTCGGGCGACCAGGTGGCGGGCCGGTCAGTTGAAGGCCGGAGGTTTGGACAGGTCGGGAGCGGCCGGCGCCTGGCCGGCGGGGGCGGCTCCGCCCGAGGGTTGCGCAGGTTCACCGAAGGATGGCGGCGCCGACAGGTCGCCACCATCCATCGCTGGCGGCGAGCCGAGACCGCCACCCTGCCCGGACTGGCCACCGAGGCCCGGCAGTTCCGGAACGGTGATCTCGATGGTCGAGGGGTCCACCGTCTCGCCCTTGTAGTGCATCACCATTTGCGGAAAGGCGATGGTCAGCCCCACCATGAGCACCTGGATGCAGACGAAAGGCACCGCGCCCCAATAGATCTGGCCGGTCGTGACGGGTGCTATCGTCTTGCCGGTGATGCGGTCCAGATAGGGCACGCGCGCGGCGACCGAGCGCAGGTAGAACAGCGCGAAGCCGAAGGGAGGGTGCATGAAGCTGGTCTGCATGTTGATGCCGAGCAGCACGCCGAACCAGATAAGGTCGATGCCGAGCTTGTCCGCCGCCGGCGCCAACAGCGGCACGATGATGAAGGCGAGCTCGAAGAAGTCGAGGAAGAAGGCCAGCAGGAAGACGAGGATGTTGACGGCGATGAGGAAGCCGATCTCGCCGCCCGGCAGCGACACCAGCAGGTGCTCAACCCAAAGATGGCCGTTCACGCCATAGAAGGTGAGCGAGAACACACGCGCGCCGATGAGGATGAACAGCACGAAGGACGACAGCCGGGTCGTGGCCGCCAACGCCTGCTGCACCACGCCGTAGTTCAGGCGTCCCTTGGCCGCGGCCATGGCGAGGGCGCCGACCGCGCCCATGGCGCCACCCTCCGTCGGGGTCGCGATGCCGAGAAAGATGGTGCCCAGCACCAGGAATATCAGCGCCAGCGGCGGAATGAGAACAATGATCACCTGCTGCGCCAGCCGCGACATCAGGTTGAGGTTGAAGCGCTTGTCGGCGATGGCAACGAAATAGATGACGAGGATGCCGATGGTGGCACCCCAAATGTCGGCGTTCGCCCCCTGGGTCGGCGCCAGGAAGACATGTGCCGCATAGGCTATCGCCACGCAACCTGCCAAGGCGACGATGAGCGACGTAACGCCGTGTCCGAGCGTGCGCGCCTCGAGCGGCAGGGCCGGCATGGAATTGCGGTTCCAGAAGCTCATGAACAGGACGTAGGACATATAGAGCCCGGTCAGGATCAGTCCCGGAATGAGCGCTCCGTGATACATGTCGCCGACGGAGCGGCCGAGCTGGTCGGCCAGCACGATCAGCACCAGCGACGGCGGTATGATCTGCGCCAGCGTGCCAGAGGCGGCGATGACGCCCGATGCCACGCGCCGGTCGTAGCCGTAGCGCAGCATGATCGGCAGCGAGATCAGGCCCATGGCTATGACCGATGCCGCCACGACGCCGGTGGTGGCTGCCAGAAGCGCGCCGACGATGATGACGGCGTAGGCAAGGCCCCCACGGATCGGGCCGAAGAGCTGGCCGATCGTATCCAGCAGGTCTTCCGCCATGCCCGATCGTTCGAGCACGATGCCCATGAAGGTGAAAAAGGGAATGGCCAGCAGCGTGTCGTTCGACATCACGCCCCAGAAGCGCTCCGGCAGCGCGTAGAGCAGGGGCCACGACAGGTTGATGCTGTTGTTGGAGTAAGGCGCCAGTTCGACGCCGATGAAGAAGAACAGCAGCCCGTTGGCAGCAAGCGAGAAGGCGACGGGATAGCCGACCAGCAGGAAGATGATCAGCGAGAAGAACATGATCGGCGCCATGTTCTGGGCGATGAACTCGATCATGGGCGCGCCTCCTCGGCTAACGCCTTGCCTTCCAGTTCGGCCTGCTCATGAGAGGAGACGAAGGGGTTGGGGTCTTCCATCTCACCCCTGATGATGGCGATCTTCTTGATGATCTCGGACACGCCCTGGATGCCGAGAAGCACGAAGCCGATCAGCAACAGGCCCTTCGCCGGCCATATCACAAGCCCGCCAGCGCTGGACGATACCTCGCCGTTGCGGAAGGAAAGCATGAAATACGGCACGAAATAGGAAATCATCAGGATGACGAAGGGCATCAGGAAGAAGACGTGCCCGAACAGGTCGATCCAGTGCTGGGTGCGCCGCGAGAACATTCCATAGACGATGTCGATGCGGATATGCTCGTTCTGGCGCAGCGTGTAGGCGGCGGCGAGCAGGAATGCCGCGCCGAACAGGTACCATTGCAGCTCAAGCCATGCATTCGACGAGGTGTTGAAAGCCTTGCGAACGATCGCATTGCCGGCGCTGACCAGGATAGCCAGGAGTATCAGCCAGGATACCGACTTGCCGACGATTTCGTTGAATCGGTCGATCGCCCGCGAAAGAGCAAGAAGCCCTGCCACGCCATCCTCCCATTTTTTGTTCCGCGGCCGTTCCCTTATTGGTCCGCGGTTTGATGCAATCGGTATGACGGCGCCGTTCGAATGCGTCAACCGGAACGATGGTACGAGGGAGTATTCCCGCCGGAGGACGAGCGAGAGCTGCTCCGTGCAGCGGAAAGCCAGGGAATTTTGTATTACGGCCGCTCTCGGAAGTCGTCCTGGCGGCGCAGGATCAGGATCGCGGCGAGGAACACGAACATCCAGGCGTCTCGCCACTCGATCGGGAAGTAGCCCGACCATAGCGATTCGCCGAAGCCGAAGGCGGCAGCACCCAGCGCCGCCAAGGCGGGTGCGCGAAAACCTCCGGCGGCCGCCACGAACAGCACCTTGAGGCTGAAGACCAGGCCCGTGCCGAAGCTGATGTTGCCGAAATAAAGACCGGCCAGTACGCCGGCCAGCGCCGCGCTGACGCTGCCGAACACGACCGTCGCGCGGAAGATCAGGCGCACATCGCGTCCCAGCATGGCGGCCGCTTGCGGGTCGTCGGAGACGGCGCGCCAGTTTCTGCCCCACGCGGTGCGTGCCAGGACGCATGCGCCGGTCGCGACGGTGAGGCATGCCACCGCGCAGTTGATGAGCTGAAGCGTGGTCAGCGTCACGCGAAAGGTCCCGTCGGCCGCGAACACCACCGGCTCGGACAGCAGCGGCGGCAACCAGAGGTCGCGCGTGTCGGCGGCGATCCGCCCTGCCTCTCCCAAAGCGATCGCGGCCCCCAGGGACGCGGCAACGAAGGTGTTGGCGCTGCGCTGCGCCAGCGGCTCGAAGACGCTGCGGGCCAGGACGAACCCGATCAGCGCCGCATAGGCGAGCGCGACGCATAGGCCGAAGGCGACCGTCGCCGGCAGCGTCAGCCACAGTACGTTCCAGCCGTAGACAGCGGCGAGGATCATGGTCTGCCCGGAGAAGGCGAAGACCGCCCCGTGAGCGAGATTGGTGCGGTGTGTCAGCCCGCTGATCAGCACATAGCCGAAGGCGAGCAGCCCGTAGAGGGCCGCCGAATGGAGGCCGTTCAACAGCTGCTGAAAGAAATAGAGCAAAGGCGTCGTCCGGGTCGAGACGGCACCGCACACCAATTGAACTAACTTGTCAAATGACAAATGATAGTTAGAATTTGCGCATGGCGGTCGAATGGACGGCGCACAGGTTCTCGGGCGGGCTGCTCGTGCTCGACATCACAAATACGGTTGTCCTGCGCGACGACCCGTTGAGGACATTCGACCGCTTCTCGGATGCCGGCGAATTGCCGCGTTTCGCCGCCGCGGCCAGCCTGCATCGCTCGGACGAACTCGGCGGTGCCCGCCTGGTCTGCCCGGACGCCGACGATGTGGTGGCAGCCCTCGTCGGCTTCCGCGAGCATGCGGACGACCTCTTCCGGCGTTCTATCGCGGGGGAGGGGTTTCCCTCGGCGCGGGTATCGGCCTTCGCCGCGGCATGCGGCGTTCTGATGGCCGGCTGCGACACGGTGTTCGGACGGCCGGGAGCGCCGTTCGGGCCGGCCGGACGTGAGGTGAGATTGCAGGCCGCCGCGGCATGGTCCGGACTGTCGCTGCTTTGCGCCCCGG
Organism: Rhizobiaceae bacterium; assembly: GCA_016793565.1. Taxonomy (GTDB): domain Bacteria; phylum Pseudomonadota; class Alphaproteobacteria; order Rhizobiales; family Rhizobiaceae; genus JAEUMA01. The sequence goes on along the minus strand of JAEUMA010000356.1, from coordinate 2,825 downwards.
AGGCGCGCCGCCTGCGCATCTGCGGCAATTGCGGCTGGCTGTTCGTCGATCGCAGCCGCAACGGCAGCCGCCTTTGGTGCGATATGGCCGTGTGCGGCAACCGCCAAAAGGCGCGGCGCCACTATCGTCGCCATCGGCACGAGAAGGAGCATGATCATGGGTAGCGTCTTCCAGCCCAGGGCCGGCCTGCGCCTGCTGCTTTGCGCGCTTATGCTCGCAGGTTGCCGCGAGACCGGCGGTGAGGGGGAGCTGTTCGGCATCTCCGGCAAGCTTTTCGTGTTCAATTATCGCGTGGCGACGGCCACGGCGCTGATCACGCTTGCGCCGCAACAGCCTGTCGAGGCGGGGACGGCGGTCGCCCGCTTCGAGAACCCCGCTGGAGGGAAAGCAATCCAGGTGAGCCAGAAGATCTGGCCGAACGCACCGAAGCTGGTGCTGGAGACGCCGCCGCTTCGCTGCATCGTCAAGGATCGCCCCTACGCCGTCTCGATCTCGATCCTGGACGCCGACGGAAAGCTGCGTCAGACCATTGAAACGACGATGAAATCTTCGCAGGATCAGGACGTTCTTCCGGACCGGCCACTGGTGGTCGGTCCGGTCTACACGCCCAATCCCGAACTGGCCGGGCGCCCCGACGGCAAGCTGCCAGACGCTGCCGCCGAGCCATGCCCGCCGCGCAGCTGACGTGACCGGAAGGTTGTGGCGAGCGGCGGCGAGTTCACCTCGCCGCGCGTGACTTGCCGGCGTGGGCGGGTTAGGAAAGCCGCATGACGCTCCATACCGTTTCCCTGGCAGACAAGTTCGACCTCGCCAAGGAGCGTGTCTTCGTGTCCGGTGCCCAGGCGATCGTGCGCATGCTTCTGATGCAGCGCGAGCGCGACCGCCGTGCCGGGCTGAACACGGCCGGATTCGTATCCGGCTATCGCGGTTCTCCCTTGGGCGGCCTCGACCTGCAGCTCTGGCGGGCCAGAAAGGAACTGGCCGACGCTCATGTCGTGTTCCAGCCAGGGCTCAACGAGGAACTGGCGGCGACGGCATGCTGGGGCACGCAGCAGACCGAATTGCTGGGCGACGCCCGCTACGACGGCGTGTTCTCGGTCTGGTACGGCAAGGGGCCGGGCGTTGACCGGTCGGGCGACGTTTTCCGCCACGCGAATCTGGCCGGCTCCGCCAGGCATGGCGGCGTGCTGGCCCTGATGGGCGACGATCATCTGGCCGAATCGTCGACTAATGCGCATGCGACGGAGTTCGCCTTCGTCGACGCCATGATCCCCATCCTCAATCCCGCCGGCGTCCAGGAACTGGTCGACTACGGTCTGCTCGGCATCGCGCTGTCGCGCTTCGCCGGCACGTGGACGGCGATCAAATGCGTCAAGGACAATGTCGAAGCGACGGCCTCGGTCGATGTCGGCCTCGACCGCAATCCGGTCGTGATCCCGGACTTCGAGATGCCCCCCGGCGGGCTGAACATCCGCAACGAGATCGACATGCTGGGCCAGGAGGCCCGGCTGCACAATTTCAAGCGCTACGCCGTTACCGCTTTTGTCCGCGCCAACGGCATCAACCGGATCATCTTTTCCGGTGGAGCGGCGCCCCGGCTTGGCATCGTCACCGTGGGCAAGAGCTATCTCGACGTGCGGCAGGCGCTGGACGAACTCGGTATCGACGAGTACGCCGCCGGCCGCCTGGGCATAAGGCTGTTCAAGATCGGCTGCCCCTGGCCTCTCGACGCGGGCGAACTGCGTGACTTCGCGCGCGGGCTCGACACCGTGGTTGTGGTCGAGGAGAAGCGCTCCCTGATCGAGGTGCAACTGCGCGAGGAGCTCTACGGCAGCGCCGACCAGCCCGAGGTGTTGGGCAAAAAGGACGAGCGCGGCAGCTGGCTCTTCCCGGCGGCCGGAGCGCTCGACCCCAACGACATCGCCATTGCCATCGGCGAACGCGTGCTGCGCGTCATCGGTCCCTCGGAAGAGATCGCCGCGCGCGTCAGCCGCCTGCGCCAGTTCCAGGCGATGCTGGCCGACACGGTCGATGTAGCGGGAAGGACGCCCTATTTCTGCTCGGGCTGCCCGCACAATTCCTCCACCAAAGTACCGGAAGGGTCGATCGCCGCGGCTGGTATCGGCTGCCATTTCATGGCGTTGTGGATGGATCGCCAGACCTCCGGCTTCACACAGATGGGCGGTGAGGGCGCGCAATGGGTTGGGCAGGCGCCGTTCTCGGGCCGCCAGCACATCTTCCAGAACCTCGGCGACGGTACCTACAACCACTCCGGCGCGCTGGCGATCCGCTTCGCGCTGTCGAGCAAGGCCAACATCACCTACAAGATTCTCTACAACGATGCCGTCGCCATGACCGGTGGCCAGCCGCACGACGGCGGGCTCAGCGTCGATATGATCGCCCGACAGGTGCGCGCCGAAGGCGTCGAGCGCATCGCCGTCGTCACAGACGAGCCCGGCAAATATGCGGGCGCCGCCGAGTTCCCGGCCGGCACCACGATCGACCACCGCGACGAACTCGACCGCGTGCAGCGCGAGTTGCGCGACGTGCCCGGCGTTTCCGTGCTGCTCTATGACCAGACCTGCGCGGCGGAAAAACGCCGCCGCCGCAAGCGGGGCACGTTTCCCGACCCGGATCGCCGCGTCTTCATCAACGAACTCGTCTGCGAGGGCTGCGGCGATTGCGGCGTGCAGTCCAACTGCGTGTCGATCCAGCCGGTGGAGACCGAGTTCGGGCGCAAGCGGCGGATCGACCAGTCGAGCTGCAACAAGGATTTCTCCTGCCTCAACGGTTTCTGTCCCTCCTTCGTGACCGTGCACGGCGCC
>JAEUMA010000348.1 GCA_016793565.1 Rhizobiaceae bacterium | reverse complement strand
CGACGATGACACTTTGGGGACAGCAACGGCATACCCTGCCCGATGAGGAGCGAAGACAAACCGATGAGGCGTCAATACGCCGCCCTTGGCCTGCTCCCCACGACTGGCTTCGCGTGCTGCTCGGACTCCACTAAAGCGTCTCGCAATTTCTTCAATCGCCCGCGCTTCCTCAAGTTCGGTATTTTCGACCCAAAGGCACCATCTATCCCCGCCGTTTATCAGCTCTTTGGAGCCGACGAAGCGCTTAAGAAAGCGCTTCGCAGTCGGATGACTGGATATGAGCGCGTCCCCCTCGGCGTAGGACATGATTAGCTGACCGCCATCCGATGGAAGATTGCCAGTGGACATTCGCGGCAGGTCGCCCTGTGGCTCGGATCTTTTTGTGACAACGATCGGCATTCCCTCTATAAGATAGGGACTAATCGACGATACGAGGCGTTTTGAATCGCCCGTGTAGATGGCCTTGCTGCCAACTTGCCCAATTCCAATGATTACACACGTAACTCCTGCATTGTTCGAGGCATTATTGCTCCACGGAAATGAAGTGTGGGCGAACAGGATGTTCAAGCCTCGCTCAAAAATATATGGCCACAGCATGGCAACCTGTTCGCCCTGCGCAATGGAATTGGTGGCGACCAAGCCAGCCTTCCCAGAAACTTGTTCTAGATATTGAGCCGCCCGAACAAACCACGCGGATACATAATCCAAATCTTTGTATGATCTCGTTATTCCTTGAAATACAAATTCTAAATCACGTTTTTGCTCTTCCTTTTGATTCACGCTGCCTTGGTAAGGTGGGTTGCCGCAAATATACGTCTCGCCGCCTTCGTTCGCGAAGTCGATCTGCGCTTGGTCGAGCGGGGCTTCAAGAAGGTCATCGCCAACCAGCTTCACGCCCGTTCCTGTCGGCGGGCAGACGCTCAGCCAGTCCAACCGCAAGGCATTTCCGCAGGTGATCCAGTTCTGCGCGTTCAGCGGCAGAAACTCCGCGAGCGCCAGCTTCTGCCCGCGATACAGCACGTCGCATTGAAACTCCGCCATGATGAGCGCGAGGCGCGCGATCTCGGCCGGGAAGTCGCGTAGCTCGATCCCGCGAAAGTTGGTCAGCGGAATTTCCGATGCGCGGTCGGCTTCGCCGCGCCGCTCGTTGATGACGGCTTCGATCTTGCGCATTTCCTTGTAGGCGATGACGAGGAAATTGCCGCTGCCGCAGGCGGGATCGAACACCCGGATTCGCGCCATGCGCCGTCGCAGGTTCAGCAGCATCCGGCTGTTGTTGCCTGCCTCCTCAAGCCGCGCGCGCAGGTCATCGAGGAACAGCGGATTCAGGACTTTGAGGATGTTCGGAACGCTGGTGTAGTGCATCCCCAGCGCGCCCCGCTCCTCATCGTCCGCCACGGCCTGGATCATCGACCCAAAAATGTCCGGGTTGATCTTCGTCCAGTCGAGGCCGCCGATATGCAGGAGGTAGGATCGGGCAATCCTGCTGAACCGCGGCACGGCCGGGCTGCCGGAAAACAGCCCGCCGTTCACATAGGGAAAAATGTCTGCCCAGCGCGGCAGCCTGGCTGTCGCCCGTTGAGCGATGGGTGTGTTCATGGCGCGAAACAATTCGCCGATCACCTCATGGGTGTTGGACGAGTCCCGCGCACTCATCTGATCGATGGTGGCGGTGAACAGCCCCCTGCCGTTGAAGATGTCGGTGTCCTCCGCGAAGAAGCAGAAGATGAGCCGGGCCATGAAGTGGTTCATGTCGGGGCGGCGGTCGGCCGCGCTCCAGTCGGGATTGTCCTTCAGAAGCTCGACATAGAGCCGGTTCAGGCGGCCGGTGGCTCGAATGTCGAACGAGCTTTCGCGCACCTGCTTGACGGTGGTGATGCCCGCCAGCGGCAGGAAGAAACCGAAATGGTTGGGGAAGTCGGCATAGGCGCAGGCGACCGTCTCTCCGGTCTCCAGGTCCTCGGCCTCGAAGTCCACACCATCGGTGGCGAGGATGAAGCGCGCTTTCGCCTTGGCTGTGGCCGGGCTGGCTTTCAGCGCCGCCAGCGTCTTCGTCACCGCCCCTGGCGCGCAAACGGCAACGTGAATATGGTTGCGTTGAAGGACGCCGCCCAGGTCGGAGCCATTCGACGCTCCGGCGCGCAGCCGCTTGATCGTGGTTTCCTTGTTGCCGAAGGCTTGCAGGAAGGCGAACGGGAACTCGCTGCCGTCGAACGGTTGCTCGGCCAATGCCGAAATGGCTTCCTCGATCTCGACGGCGTTCATGTCTGTGATTCCTCAGCGGAGCCATCATACACGAAGGCATGCCTAGTCAACGTCGCTCCCGACCGGCTTCGGAGCGCTCCAGATTCGCCGGGCGATTTCGATGGGCAAACCGCCTCGGCCCCCGCGCGGTCCGCCAGAATGACAATATCCAGTCCATCACGGCGGCCACATTGGTCGCGACGCTGGCCGGAGTGAGGCGGCCCCGGCGCTGATATGCGTGCCGGGTGGCGGTCAGGCTAACTGCTGATCGCCACGCTGAGTTCGATTTCGACGGCGGCGCCGCGCGGCAGAGAAGCCACGCCGATCGCGGAGCGGACGTGACGGCCAGCCTCCCCAAACACCAGGTGGAAAAGCTTGCTCGCGCCATCGATCACCGCGGGGTGCTCGGCGAAGTCTGGCGAGGAGGCGACGAAGCCGGTCACGCGAAGGAACCGCTCGATCCGGTCGAGATCCCCCAAGGCCTGTTCCAGCACGGCGAGCGCATTGAGCGCGCAGATCTCCGCGGCGGCGGTCGCTTCGGCGACATCCACGTCCACGCCCACCTGGCCAAGGCACACGATGCGCCCGTCTACGCGCGGCAATTGCCCCGACACATGCGCCACACCGCCGTGAACGACGACCGACAGGAGCGGTTGATGCGCCAGATGCGGACCATGCAGCACGAGCCCGAGCTCCGCCAGCCTCGCACGGCGTCGGCCCCCTTTCCTCCCGCCGTCCTTAGTTGTTGAATCCGTCATGAAAGTCTCCTTGTTGAAGCGAGGAACTGGCAGAGCCGGCGTCGACGACGCAGACCGGACTGACGAGGATTTGCACGGCTCAAGGCTAGTCAGGCCCGGGCCCTTCGTCGCCGTTGCGCGGTCTTCCCTCGAGAAAAGCCAGGTACTGCGTCTTTGTCGGCTGGATGTGGTCGACACATATCTGGGCAAGCGCCCAGGAGTCCGTGCCTTGGAGCAGACCGATCATGATGCGGTGATGCCGCCGCGAGGTCTCTAGGTTCTCGCGATGGCCGAATGCGGAACCCCGGATCGCATAGGTCAGATCCATGTAGTTCTTGACGAGGTTAAGCAGGAGTTCGTTTCCGCAAAGACGGAAGAGCTCTGTATGAAACAGATCGTTTGTCTCGTGAATGCGCTGGAAGTCGCCGGCCTCGACCGCATTCTCGTAGCGGTCGTTGATCTCCACGAGGCGTGCGATCGCCCCGGCGTCCGCAGGCAGCCGGATCATGAGCGAGGCCTGACGCTGAAGAATCTCACGCACCTCATAAATCTGCCGCACTTCGTCGACCGTGAAGCGCCGGACCGACACGCCGCGGTTCCGCTCCTTGATGACGATCCCGGCGCGCTCGAGCCGGTTCAGGCCTTCCCTGACGTGGTGGCGCGATGCCGAGAAGCGCTCGGCGAGGTCTTCCTCACGTAGCTTCTCACCCGGCGCCAGCCGCCCGAGGACAATGTCCTGTTCCAGCGCGGACGCGATCTCTTTGCCGGGGTCGCCCCCCTCGCTGGCCCCGATACCGTTCAACCCGTCTCCAGAAATATCCATAATTGTCGACAAAATTGCCTCCATATGCAGGATTATCGCGACATTTTTGGATAGATGTACAAAATTGTCGACAAGATTGCAAATTCTGATAGCGTGAGGATGCATCGGTTCAAGGAAGGGGTCCATGGGGGTTGCAATGCTAGAGGCGCAGGCGGCGGCCAGTTCGCCGACCCGGCAACCCATCGTCTCTGCTCGCGGGATCGGGAAGAGCTTTGGCGCCACCCGCGCCGTGGACGGAGTCGATCTGGACCTGTTCGCCGGCGAGGTGCACGGGATCATGGGGGAGAACGGCGCCGGCAAGTCTACCCTCATGCGGATTCTTGCCGGGTCCTTTCCTGACTACGACGGGAGCATCACGGTCGGCGACCGAGACGTCGAGATCACGAATCCTGCCGCCGCGCGGCACCACGGACTGGCGCTCGTCCATCAGGAACTGAGCCTGCTCCCGGAACTGAGTGTCGCGGAGAACATCTTCCTCGGCCGCGAGCCCGCTGGCCCGTTGCCATGGACGGTCAGTTTCCAGGCCATGACCAGGGCGGCTCGCGCGGTGCTCCGCGAATGCGAAATAGCGATCGATCCGTCGACACGCGTCGATGATCTCGGCATCGCCGAGCGGCAGCTCGTCGAGATTGTCAAAGGCGTGGCGGCATCCCCGCGCGTACTCATCCTCGACGAACCGACATCCTCGCTCACCGTCAGTGAAGTGCGCGACCTGTTTGCGATCATAAGCCGGCTTACCGCCCGTGGGACCGCGATTGTCTACATCTCGCACAAGCTCGACGAGATGTTCGCGGTTACCAACCGCATCACCGTTCTGCGGGACGGCAGAATGGTCGCGTCGGCGCCGACCGAAGAGTGGAACGAAGCCTCGCTCGTCCGCGCCATGGTCGGCCGCGACCTGTCCGCGCTCTTCCCGCACACCGCGGCTACGCCGGGCCCCGTGCGGCTGGAGGTACGCGACCTTCGGCGCCACGGCGTCTTCGGTCCGGTCTCGTTGACGCTTCGCGAGGGAGAAATCGTTGGGTTGTACGGGATCATCGGCGCGGGGCGCTCCGAGCTGGCGGAAGCCATCTACGGGTTGGCGCCGGCCGACGACGGGCAGATCCTCCGCGACGGAATGCCCGTGACCATCCGGTCGGCATCGCGCGCTCTGGCGGCCGGCATAGCAATGTCTCCCGAGGATCGCCACGCCCGCGGTCTCGTGCCGATGCTCACCATCGGCACCAACCTCTCGCTGAGTTCGCTTGGAGCGTTGTCGAGGGCCGGCTTCGTCGATCGCGCGGCCGAGCGCAGGCGCATCGATGAGTATGTGAAGCGTCTCCTCATTCGCGCGAAGTCGCCGGCGCAGGAAGTATCTGCGCTTTCCGGCGGCAATCAGCAGAAGGTCGTTCTCGGCCGCACGCTGATGCCGGGGCCGCGCATCCTCATTCTCGACGAGCCCACTCGCGGGATCGACGTCGTGGCGAAGGCCGAAGTGCACGGCACGATCGACCGCCTTGCTCACGAGGGCCTCGCCGTCCTCCTCATCTCCTCCGAGCTCCCGGAGATTCTCGGAATGAGTGATCGCATCCTCGTCATGCGGGACGGCAGGCTGGTCGGCGAAGTGGCGCGTTCGGAGGCGACCGAGGAGCGGCTCGTCGCCATGGCAGCAGGAGCAAATCATGGTGAGTGACACCACGCCTGCGGGCATGCGTCCCTCCGTCTGGAGCGCATCGTGGCTGCGCGACTATGGGATCTACTTGGCGCTCATCGTGCTGATCGCATTTTTCTCTCTGCGCGTGCCGGAGTTCCGCACCGCGGACAATGCGCTTCTGATCCTTCTGCAAGTATCCGTGATCGGCATCATCGCCATCGGCATGACCTTCACCATCATCACCGCCGGCATCGATCTTTCCGTCGGATCGCTGCTGGCCATAGCCGGCGTCATGTCGGCCCTGTTCGCGCAACAGGAGCCGACTGCGATCAATGTGCTCCTCGCCCTCATGGTGCCGATCGTGATCGGCACGCTCGGGGGTATCCTCAACGGCGCGATCATTGCCGGTGCCGGCGTCAATCCGCTGATCGTGACGCTCGGCACGCTCACGGCATTTCGCGGGTTCGTGGTCTGGTTCAGGGTCAATCCGATCTACGACCTGCAGCCTTGGTACAGATTCGTCGGGCAGGGAACGGTGCTCGGCATTCCGGTTCCCGTCCTTGTTTTCGCGGCCATCGCGGTAGCGGCCTGGATCGTGCTCTCGTACACGCGGTTCGGCCGCTACGTCTATGCGGTCGGCGGCAATCGCGAGGCCGCCCGGGCAGCCGGCATCAATGTCGGGCTGGTTACGTTCGCCGTCTACGTGATCAGCGGCTTTTGCGTCGGCATTGCGTCGTTGGTGTACACGTCGAGGATCATGGCCGCTCAGGCCACCTCGGGACAGGGCTTCGAACTGCAAGCCATCGCCGCGGTGGTGCTCGGCGGCGCCTCGTTGTTCGGCGGTCGCGGAAAGATCTCGAACACGATCGTCGGCGCGCTGATCATGGGGATCCTTTTCAACGGCTTCGTCATGCTCGACGTGCCGCAGCCGATCCAGCAGATGGCGGTGGGCGTGATCATCATCGTGGCCGTGTGGGTCGATGGCGTCCTTCGTAAGCGCAGGCGCACGAGCCGTGCGCGCGGTCGTTAGAGCGGCCAGGTCGCCCCGGGGATGTGCAACGCGAACGGAAATCACCGTTCGGAA
>JAEUMA010000334.1 GCA_016793565.1 Rhizobiaceae bacterium | reverse complement strand
TTGACCGTGTCGCCCATGGCCGTGTACTGGCGGCGCGCCGTTGCGCCGACGCTGCCGACGACCGCCTCGCCCGAATGGACCCCAAAGCGCGTCACCAGCTCGGGCCGGCCTGCCAGCCGGTTGGCGCGGTTGTAGTCGTCGATCGCGCCCTTCAGCGCCAGCGCGCAGCGGCATGCGTCGGCCGCATGGTCCCGGTCGGGGCTGGGCGCGTTCCACATGGCGTAGATCGAATCGCCGAGGTACTGGATGATCACGCCGTTGTGGTGTTCCACTGTCCGGTTGCAGAGCTCGAAGTAGCTGGACAAAAGGTCGACCACCTGTTCGGGCGAGTGCTGCTCGGAGATCGTGGTGAAGTCGCGGATGTCCGTGAAAAGGATGGAGACCTCCTGGCGCAGGCCGTTGTCGGCGCCCGATTGACCGGCGCTGACGATGCGGCGCACCAGTTCGCGCGGGACGTAGAGCGCGAAAGTGCGGATCGCCTCGCGCGCGGAGTCCAGCGCATGGCCCAGCGTGTTGATCTCGGCGATCCACGACATGGTGCGCGCGCGGGGCTCGACCTCGAGGTTGCCGATCTCGCGCGCCTCGCCGGCCAGCGCATAGAGGGCGCGGCTGATGATGCGGGCGATCATCAGCGCGGCGAGGATTCCGGCGAGCACGACCGCGGCCGCGACCAGCAGCGTGCGTCGCAGCAGTTCGACATTCGGCCCGGTGAAATCGGACAGCGGGGCGGTGATGACTATGGTGTTGCCCTTGACAAGATCGGAGAACATGACGGTCGATATCTGGGCCAGATAGGGCTCGTCGCCGATGGTGAAGCGAACCATGCGATCCGGCTGCGGCTCGGGCACGCGCAGGAGCTGGCGGACGGCCTCGACGGTCGGGTCTTCGGTGAGGGCGTTGGCGGTTCCTTCCGCCTTAGACGGGTCGTAGCCGGCCAGGATCTTGTCCATCATGGCCTTGTCGGAGTGGACGATCAGCTTCTTTTCACGATCGAAGATGAAGCCGCGGCCGTTCGGCGAAACCGCTTCCTTGGCGAGGATTTCGCTGATCGTTTCGAGCAGCACGTCGATACCTGCGATGACGCGTGGATTCTGCTGCATGGGCATCGAAAGAGTGAGGCTGAGCGACTGCGTCATGGCGGTGACGTAGGGCCCCACCGCCACCGGCTGGCCGGCCCGGAACGCCGCCTTGTACCACGGCCGCCGGCGCGGATCGTAGTTCACGTCGCTGGTGGTGCTGCTGCCGAACTCCAAACCTTCCGAATCGAGGAAGCGCCAGGTCGACACCGCGCCCTCCTGCTGGTCGCGCTCGATGGTGCGCAGGGCGAAAACTGCGGCGTCCGGCGCCTCAAGCCGCTTCTTCCAGCGTGGATTGTCCGCCATATTGACGGCGTGGATGAAGCTGCCGTCGGGATAGCCCACATAGATGCCGTCGATGAACGGCGAGCCTTGGAGCGCGGCGACGAGAAAGGCCTTGTTCGCCTCAAAGCCGGCGGGCGGCGCCGAATTGAGCTGTTCCAGGGCGGCTGCGATCTTCACCGTCGCGAAGCCGTCGTAGAACAGGCTGCGGTAGCGGTCGATCGCGTGGCGCCCCAGGAGTCGCATCTGCTGTTCGGCGCCGGTAATGGCGGCCTTCTTGCCCTGTTCGTAGGTCAGCCCCATCAGCGGCACGGAAATCGCGACCAGCAGAAGGACGATCAGGACGCTGAGATGGACGCGGATAGGCTGCACCCAGCGCGGCTCGCGCTGCTCCGCTATGGCCTGGTGTTCTTGCGCGCTCACCGCGTCCCGCGGCGGCAGGCCGATCCATGTTGCAACGGATATCCCCGAGCCCGAGTGGAGTGCCAAGCTGGCAAATATTCGCTGCCGGGGCAATGCTGCGGCCAGGGCGGACGAGCAGACCGCGCCGATTTTTCACGCCGCGACGCCGGTCCCCGCCGCCCTTCGGAGACGGACGATGGTGCGTTTCGCGCGGGCCGGCCGACGAGCAACTGCGCTGGCGGCAGAAACGCCTTGCAATTGCGGCGGCCAGTCGCTAGGTAGCGCGCCAATGGCCCGCCGAGCGCGGGCCAGGCATGGCGGCAAAGCCATGCCGGGGCGCCCGTAGCTCAGCTGGATAGAGCACCAGACTACGAATCTGGGGGTCAGGAGTTCGAATCTCTTCGGGCGCGCCAAATTGGAATGTACATCCCAAAGTCGTCAGATCGTGGCCGTGTCTCAATGGCTCATCCAGCGCAGACTTAAGGCGCGCTGACTCCGTTGCCAGGCACCACTTCGCCATCT
>JAEUMA010000284.1 GCA_016793565.1 Rhizobiaceae bacterium | reverse complement strand
AGATGGCGATGCCGAAGGCGACGACATAGCCAAGCCTATCCAGTTCCCGAATTGCTTGGTGTGCCCATTCCCTGCGCCCGTGCTGCTGGTTGTTCGGCGCAAGGATTTCTCCGATGTTTGCGGCGGTTTCTCCGCCATCATCAGCGTCAAGAAAACCGAGAATGCAGCGCTCTTTCCTTGTCAGCTTCTTCTTCATTCTCCCGCCTCCTGTGAAGGGAGAGGGGCGCGAGCCGCTTCAAGATCGGCGTCAGATGGTTCATACCCGGCGCTGCGGTAGGCCTGGTTCCAAGCGCGGTTGTAGAGCCAGGGTTTACCGCGCCGCTGCGCATCATCGTAGGCGGCGTCGACTTCCTTGTGGGCAGGAGCGTGCGGGTTGTTGGAGGCGTAGGCCGAAAGCCAAATCTGCATCTCAGCCTTTTTCAGGTAATCGTCGTCGGTCATACCCGCCCAATCCATAGGCTTGTACTCGCTCATTCCGGCCTCCGTGAACTGACAGGGGTGGGGCGGCGAGCACGCGAAATTCGTCTTGCGAAACAATGGGGCAATTCCGCCGCACCATCTGACCTATCCCTTTGCTTTCAATCCCGAATTGTAGGACTGCACCTATTCCCACACGGCCGCCGCGCGGGCCAAAGGCATGAGCGACGCCCAACTCATGGAACTGCTTGCCGTGGTGGGCAAGGCCAACGAAACCAACCGCCTGGCCAACGCGTTGAGGCCTCCGGTCGACGAGCGGTTCCAGCCGCGTTAACGCAAGGAGCAGGGAATGAAGGTGGCAAGGAATGTCGTGTGGAGGACGGGCTCGGCTGGGAGGACCGTGGCACTGCAGGGGCTGTTGCTGGCGCCCATGGTCGCCATGATGCGCATGCCGCTTCTTTATATGGAGGCGCAGAGGTCCGGGATCGGTGGCGCGGAGACAGGGCGCGCCGTTCGCGAGAAGGCGGCCGCGGCCGCCGAGGGCGTCGTCGCGGCACAGATGGCCTACTTTCAAGCGGCGTTGCAGTTCTGGCCCGAGGTGCTGTCCGGCAAAACGCCGTCGCTGCTCAACGGCGCGGCGGCAGAGCGCTCGATGGCGGCGGCGCTGTCGCCCGCCGGCAAGCGGGTGCGGGCCAACTTCCGCCGCCTAGGCCGCCTTTGATCTCGGTGGGCTTAGAGCGGTTCCATCTAACCCCGAACCGCTCTAAATGGGAAAGCCGCGTTCCGCGCATCGACGCGGTAACGCGGCCTCGCCAGTCTACGCAGGCACTTCGCACTCGAACACGCGAAGCTTACGAAAGTCCCTGCTCCGGTACGCGAGACCTTTTCCGGAGCGGCTGACGGAGCATCTGCCCGCCACGCAACCGTTCTATACGGACATCGTTACCGGCCGGTTATCGAGAGCTTAAGCAATTCTAAATTTGGCGTTTTTTCCGCTGCGGCGGTTTACGCCGCGTCGCCTCGCAGAAAGCGGATAATGCCGGAGAAATCCGTGCCTCCGTGCCCTTGCGCCTCGAACAGCGCGTAGAGCTGGGCAGCCTCCGCGCCAAGCGGCGTAACAGCACCCGCCGCCTGCGCCGCCTGCTGCGCGAGCTTCAGGTCCTTCAGCATCAGGGCCGCCGCGAAGCCGGGCTTGTAGTCCCGGTTGGCCGGGGAGGTCGGGACCGGCCCGGGCACCGGGCAGTAGGTGTTGATCGACCAGCATTGCCCGGAGGAGGTGGAGGCGACGTCGAACAGCGCCTGATGCGAAAGGCCGAGCTTTTCGCCGAGGGCGAAAGCCTCGCAGACGCCGATCATCGAAATGCCGAGGATCATGTTGTTGCAGATCTTGGCCGCCTGACCTGCGCCCGGACCGCCGCAGTGGACGATCCGGCCGGCCATCGGCTTCAGGATGGGTTCCGCCCGGGAGAAGGCCTCGGTGGCGCCGCCGGCCATGAAAGTGAGCGTGCCGGCCGCCGCGCCGACTGTGCCGCCGGAAACGGGCGCGTCGACGGAAGCCATGCCCGCGGCCGCGGCGATGGCATGCGCCTTGCGTGCGGATTCCACGTCGATGGTGGAGGAATCGATAAAGAGCGTGCCCGGTGCCGCGAGTGCGGCCACGCTCTCGTAGACCGACAGAACGTGTTTTCCGGCCGGCAGCATGGTGATCACGACCTCGGCTTGCTTCACCGCCTCGGCTGCATCCGCTACCACGGTGACGCCGTTGCCGGTGGCTATCGTGAGGTTTTCGGCAACCAGATCGAACCCGAGGACGGCATGGCCGGCCTTGACCAGATTGGCCGCCATCGGGTTGCCCATATTGCCGAGGCCGAGAAAGGCGATGGTGGTCATGTCTGGTCTCCTGATCGAGGGAAGGCGGCCTGCGGTTCCGCTCGCCGCGCTTATTGTCCTGCGAGAATATGGCGCGCGATGATGACGCGCATGATCTCGTTGGTGCCTTCCAGAATCTGGTGCACGCGCAGGTCGCGCACCAACTTCTCGACGCCGTAGTCGTGCAGGTAGCCGTAGCCGCCATGCATCTGAAGGGCCTCGTTTGCCACGCTGAATCCGACATCGGTGACGAAACGCTTGGCCATTGCCGACCATTTCGAGGCTTCCGGGTCGCGCCGGTCGAGGCGCGAAGCGGCCGCGTAGAGGAACAGCCGCGCCGCCTCCAACTCTGTCGCCATGTCCGCCATCTTGAACTGAAGCGCCTGGAACTGGTTGATCGGCTGGCCGAAAGCCTTGCGCTCGCCGCTGTACGCCACAGCTTTCTCAAGCGCGGCCTGGGCCCCGCCGAGTGAGCAGGCGGCGATGTTGAGCCGTCCGCCGTCGAGGCCGGCCATGGCGATGCGAAAGCCGATTCCCTCGTCGCCGAGCAGGTTTTCTGCCGGCACCTTGCAATCTTCGAAGATGACCTGACGCGTGGACTGCATGTTCCAGCCCATCTTGTGTTCCAGTGCCCCAAAGGAGAGGCCGGGCGCATCCTTCGGAATGACCAACGTCGAGATGCCCTTGGGACCTTCCGCGCCGGTGCGAACCATGGTCACGTAGACGTCGGAATCTCCGGCCCCGGAGATGAACTGCTTGGCGCCGTTGACGACGAAGTCGCTGCCGTTTCCGCCGGAACGCACGGCACGGGTCTTCAGCGCCGCCGCGTCCGAACCGGAGCCCGGCTCCGTCAGGCAGTAGCTCGCCAGCCATTCCATCGACGTCAGTCGCGGAAGGAAGCGGGAGCGCTGCTCTTCGTTACCGAAACGGTCGATCATCCACGCACCCATATTGTGGATGGAGATGAACGAGGAGAAGGCCGGGCAGGCTCGCGCCAGCGCCTCGAAAACGAGCACCGCGTCGAGGCGCTTCAAGCCGGAACCGCCGTGATCCTCGCCGACATAGATGCCGCCGAACCCGAGCGGTCCGGTCTCGCGGATGACGTCGGCCGGGAACCGGCTTTCACGGTCCCACTCCAGCGCGTGGGGCGCGACTCGCTCGTCGGCGAAGCTCTGCGCCATCTCCTGGATCGCGCGCTGATCCGCGTTGAGCTCGAACTGTCCGGAGACCGTGTCAGCCGCGCTGTCCATTGCCGCCTCCCTGCGTCGCTTTTCGACTATGCGCGGGGCGCAATCTAGACCAATGATGCGCCCGCGCAACGGTCAGGCCACGGGATGTCTTGCGGAACCGATGTGCGCCAGTTGAAGAACGAGCGCCCGGTGTCTGCGAAATTTGATACACTCAAGACTGATTTCCGCCTCGCGCTCGAAACCGCGGGAGGCGAGCCGGTCGAGGCTTTTCTCGGCGAATTCCCGTGGGACATGCCGCGGCGGGAACTGGCTCCGCGCTCCTTGCCGTGCCTGGAATTCCTGGTCGATGCAGCGCATATTGCGCCGCCGTGGGCGCAGCCGCTGGTGAGCCTGCTGGCCACGGATGGCGCGGCGTTCCATTGGGGCCAGACCTACACGGCGGCGGATTTCGGGGTCCGCTTCATGGAACGATACGGGTGGCTGGAGGTCTTTGGAACCCGCGGTCACTTCGTCAACGAAACGGCAGCCGGCGGTGTTCTCCTGCTGGGTCCGAACGTGCTCTATCCGGACCACCATCACGTTGCGGAGGAGATTTATGTTCCTCTGACCGGCAATTCGGAATGGCGGATGGGCGATTCGGACTTCGTCCCGCGTGGAGCAGGAGAAGTCATCCGGCACGCCTCGAACGTCAGCCATGCCATGCGCACTGGGAGCGATCCTCTGCTTGCGCTCTATCTCTGGCGCGGGGGCCCGTTGGCGGCGCGCTCGGTCGTAACCGGCAATGCGGGGGCGACGCGCTGATGGCCAGGGCGATCATGCTGCAGGGCACCGGGTCCGACGTTGGCAAGACCGTGCTGGTGGCCGGCCTGTGCCGGGCCGCGCGCAGGCGAGGGCTGAGCGTGCGTCCGTTCAAGCCGCAGAACATGTCCAACAACGCCGCCGTGGCCGACATGCCGGACGGCAGCGGAGGCGGGGAGATCGGCCGCGCGCAATGGCTGCAGGCGCTGGCCTGCGGCGTCGCTCCGAGCGTCGACATGAACCCGGTGCTGCTGAAGCCGCAATCCGAGACCGGATCGCAGGTTGTCGTGCAGGGCAAGGTGTTCGGGCAGGCGCGCGCCCGGGACTACCAGGCGCTCAAGCCGCGCCTGATGGACGCCGTGCTGGATTCCTGGCGACGGCTGGGCGAGGGCGCCGATCTGGTGATCGTCGAAGGAGCAGGCTCGCCGGCCGAAATCAATTTGCGTCCGCGCGACATCGCCAATATGGGCTTCGCGACCCGTGCCGGGGTGCCGGTGGTGCTGGTTGGAGACATCGATCGCGGCGGTGTGATCGCGTCGGTCGCGGGAACCCATCTGGTGCTGCCCGACGACGACCGGCGCATGGTCGCGGGCTACCTCATCAACAAGTTCCGCGGCGACCTCACGCTGTTCGACGAAGGAATCGCGGCGATCGGCCGCTTCACCGGTTGGCCGTGTTTCGGCGTCGTGCCGTGGCTGCTTGCTGCGGCGCGTCTGCCGGCCGAGGATTCGGTCGTTCTCGAGCGGATGACGTCAGCCGGCAGTCGGCCGCTCAAGGTGGCTGTGCCGGTGCTGCCGCGCATCTCGAATTTCGACGACATCGATCCGCTGAAGGCCGAACCGCAGGTCCAAGTGGTGTTCGTGCGGCCGGGCGAGAGGCTTCCGGCCGATGCCGGGCTGGTGGTGGTGCCGGGCTCCAAGTCGACGATCGGCGATCTGGAAGCATTCCGCGCCAATGGATGGGACCATGATCTCGCCGCCCATCGCCGTCGCGGCGGGCATGTCGTCGGACTGTGCGGAGGCTACCAGATGCTGGGCCGGCGCGTTCTCGATCCCGATGGCGTCGAGGGAAGTGCTCGCGAGGCCGAGGGGCTGGCACTGCTGGACGTGGAAACCGTGATGGCCCCCGAGAAGATCG
>JAEUMA010000267.1 GCA_016793565.1 Rhizobiaceae bacterium | reverse complement strand
GAGGACCAGATTTCGCGTCTGACAGACGAGCAACTCCAGGCCAGGACGGCCGAGTTCCGCAAGGAGATCGCCGACGGACGCTCGGTGGACGATCTGCTGATCCCCGCCTTCGCGACGGTGCGCGAGGCTTCCAAACGCGTGCTCGGCATGCGGCCCTTCGATGTTCAGCTCATCGGCGGCATCGTGCTCAACGGCGGCAACATCGCCGAGATGCGCACCGGCGAGGGCAAGACGCTGGTCGCCACGCTGCCGGTGTACCTCAACGCGCTGACCGGCAAAGGCGTGCATGTCGTCACCGTCAACGACTATCTCGCCAAACGCGACTCAGAATGGATGGGCCGCATCTACAAGTTTCTCGGCCTGACGGTCGGCGTCATCGTGCACGGCATGAGCGACGAGGAGCGGCGCGCGGCCTATGCCTGCGACGTCACCTACGCCACCAACAACGAACTCGGCTTCGACTACCTGCGCGACAACATGAAGTATGAGCGCGCGCAGATGGTGCAGCGCGGTCACAATTACGCGATCGTCGACGAGGTCGACTCCATCCTGGTCGACGAGGCGCGCACGCCGCTGATCATCTCGGGTCCGCTGGAGGACCGGTCGGAGATGTACAACACCGTCGACGCCATCATCCTCAAGCTGAACCCGTCCGACTACGAGATCGACGAGAAGCAGCGCACGGCGACCTTTACCGAGGAGGGCACCGAGAAGCTCGAGAACATGCTGCGCGGGCCCGGCCTGCTCAAGGGCAACGCGCTCTACGACGTCGAGAACGTCGCCATGGTGCACCACGTCAACAATGCGCTGAAGGCGCACAGGCTGTTCCAGAAGGATAAGGACTATATCGTCCGCAACGGCGAGATCGTGATCATCGACGAGTTCACCGGCCGCATGATGCCGGGCCGCCGCTATTCCGAGGGCCTGCATCAGGCGCTGGAGGCCAAGGAGCACGTGGCGATCCAGCCCGAGAACCAGACGCTTGCCTCCATCACCTTCCAGAACTATTTCCGCATGTACGAAAAGCTGGCCGGCATGACCGGCACGGCGGCGACCGAGGCGGAGGAGTTCGGCAACATCTACGGTCTCGGCGTGACCGAGGTGCCGACGAACCTGCCGGTGAGCCGCATCGACGAGGACGACGAAGTCTACCGCACCGTCGAGGAGAAGTACCGCGCGATCGTCCGCGAGATCCGCGAGGCCTATGCCAAGAACCAGCCGATCCTGGTGGGCACCACCTCGATTGAGAAGTCCGAGCAGTTGGCGGACCGGCTGCGCAAGGAAGGCTTCCACGACTTCCAGGTGCTGAATGCGCGCCACCACGAGCAGGAAGCCGAGATCGTCGCGCAGGCCGGCAAGCCCGGCGCCATCACCATCGCTACCAACATGGCCGGCCGCGGCACCGACATCCAGCTCGGCGGCAACGCCGAGATGCGCATCGCGCACGAACTGGCCGGCATCGAGGATGCAGGCGAGCGGGAAGCGCGCGAGCGCGCCATCCGCGAGGATATCGCGCGGCTGAAGGAACAGGCGATCAAGGCCGGCGGCCTCTACGTGCTCGCCACCGAGCGGCACGAGAGCCGCCGCATCGACAACCAGTTGCGCGGACGTTCCGGCCGCCAGGGCGACCCCGGGCGCTCCAAGTTCTTCCTGTCGCTGCAGGATGATCTGATGCGCATCTTCGGCTCCGAGCGCATGGACGGCATGCTGCAGAAGCTCGGCTTGAAGGAAGACGAGGCCATTACGCATCCCTGGATCAACAAGGCGCTGGAAAAGGCGCAGAAGAAGGTCGAGGCGCGCAACTTCGACATCCGCAAGAACCTCCTGAAGTACGACGACGTCATGAACGACCAGCGCAAGGTCGTATTCGAGCAGCGCATCGAACTGATGGAGGCGGAAAACCTTTCCGAGACCGTCGCCGAGATGCGTCAGGACGTCATCGAGGAGATGGTGGCCAAGCACATTCCCGAGACGGCCTATGCCGAGCAGTGGGATGTGGCCGGCCTCAAGGAAGGCGTGCGGCAGTACCTCAACCTCGATCTTCCGGTCGACGAATGGGCCAAGGAAGAGGGCATCGCCGAGGACGACATCCGCGAGCGCGTGGCGGCCGCCGCCAACGAGGCGGCTACCGACCGCACCGCCCGCTTCGGCCCCGACGTCATGGCCTATGTGGAGCGGTCGATCGTACTGCAGACGATCGACCATCTGTGGCGCGAGCATCTGGTCAACCTCGACCATCTGCGCTCGGTGGTCGGCTTCCGCGGCTATGCGCAGCGCGATCCGCTCAACGAGTACAAGAGCGAGGCCTTCGAGCTGTTCCAGGGCATGCTGGCCAATCTGCGCCAGGCCGTCACCGCACAGCTCATGCGCGTCGAACTCGTTCGCCAGGCCGCCGAGGCTCCGCCGCCCGAGGCGCCGCCCGCCTACGGTCACCATATCGACGGCACCACCGGCGAGGACGATTTCGGCGAGGGCGGCGTGGCGGTGATGGAGGATCTGCGCGTGGTCGCAGCCGACGAGCGCGACCCGAACAACCCCAAGACCTGGGGCAAGGTCGGCCGCAACGAGGCGTGCCCCTGCGGCTCCGGCAAGAAGTACAAGCACTGTCACGGGGCGTTCGCCTGAGGCAGCCGACCGCTGGTTGGAGATAGCCTGCCGGTCAGAACGACTGGAGAAAAGCTACTCCTTGGCACGCCCGCCGAACAGCAGCGATTTGGCCGCCAGCACCGCGCCGGCGGTGATCAGCAGGCAGGCGGCAACGATCTGCGGCGTGGCCTGGGCAGTGCCTGCGCCGATCAGGACGAGCGTGGAGAGCAGCGGCGCCGCATAGCTCGCCGCGCCCAGAACCTGGATATTGCCGTGCTTGACGCCATAGTCCCAGGCATAGAAGGCGGCCCCCACCGGCATCAGGCCGAGCCCCAGTATCGCCATCCACTGGCTGCTGTCGGTTGGCCATACGGTGTCTTCCAGGGCCAGATGGCAGGCCAGCGACAGCAGCGCGGTCGCCAGGCAGAACCATGTCACGATGCTGGTGGGGACCGACGGGAAGCGGCGCGACAGCAGCGAGTACCCCGACCACAGGAACGCACAGGCGCCGGCCATCGCGTAGCCGAACGCGTAGCGTCCGTCGAAGGCCAGGCCGCTGCCGCCGGTGACGATCAGGAAGGTGCCGGCCAGGCCGAGCAGCGCGCCTGTGACGTGAAACCAGCGCAGCCGCTCGCCGGGCATCAGCGCCGAACCGAGCACGATGAACAGCGGCCACAGATAGGCGATCAGGCTGGCTTCGACGGCCGGCGCATTTCTGAGCGCCGTGAAGTAGAAGAAGTGGTAGCCGAACAGGCCGCCGATGCCGATCAGCCAGACCGCGGGCGGGATCGGCGCGGCATCGCCACCACCCGTGAAAAGACGTGCCACCAGCCCGACGCCCGTGCCGATGGCGAAGGTGATCGCGGCCAACTGGAAGGGCGGCATGCTGCCCGAGGCCGCCGTCAGCAGCGCCAGCATGGCCCACATGGCCACGGCCAGAAATCCGATAAATGTCGCCCGCGCCATCCCAACCCCGGCGGCGCTGCAGAAATGCGCCTAGTCCTCGGCCTCGAAACGTCCGGCCTCGATGGTCAGCGTGCCGATTTCGGTGCCGACGGTGGCCTGGACGGGCGCGTATATCCCGGTGGTGCCGAGTTGCGCAAACGCGATCTTGATGTCGCTGCGGTTCTTCAGAAAGTCGATCTGCTTGCGGCCCTTGCGGTAGCCGGAGACAGGCAGGAACCGGGCGCTGCAGGTCACCACCGGGCCGGTGAAGCCACCGACCGTCGTCTCGCCGGTCGAGACATGCGACAGCGCCAAGTCGGCGCGCATCTCGCCATCATACATTTTAACACGGCGCTTGCAGACGTCGTCCGGCTTGGCGGCGCGGATCAGCGTCGCCGAAATCGGATCGGCCACTGCCGCGAGGTCGCCGGGCGAAACCTTCACCCAGTCCTTGCCGCGCGGCTTCAGCGGCGGCACGTTTAGCGTCTTGGTCACGCCGCCCTGCGCGAAATTGATCTCGGTGAATTGCTTCTTCTTTCCCGAGGTGTATTCGGTACGGAAGACCCGCGGCCAGACGGCGTCGTCGAAGAAGACGCCCGACACCGTCGTCGTTCCCTTGGTATCGTCGAAAAGCTCGGCCAGGCCCGCGCTGGAGAGCGATCCTTCCACGAGGAAGCGGTCTCCGTTGATGCGCGTCGTGAAACTGGATTTGGCAACCGTCAGGCCGAGGATGGAGACGGTATAGTCGCCGTGGAAGACCTTTGGCTGCTTGGCCGTCGCGGCGCCCGCAGGCATGCCGGCCAGCCCCAGGGCGACCAGCGCCGTGCCCAGCCCGGCAAGGCCCCAGCCCCGTATCAAAACCCCGAACGCCTGACTGCGCAACTTCATGAGCCCGGTCTCGGGTCTGAATCCGGCGTTTTCATGGACAGCGCGCTGCGGATGCTGCGCGGTCGGCGGCGCAGTTTGGCCGGATCTCTTGCCTACCGGGGCGTTTTGTGGTCTTGAGGCGCCAAATTCGCCGTTTCCCGGCGAAGACCACCCTCCGGAATCCAGACATCATGGCAAAGATCAACGGCAACGAAATCCGTCCCGGCAACGTCATCGAGCACGATGGCGGCCTCTGGGTGGCGGTGAAGACCAACGCGGTCAAGCCCGGCAAGGGCGGCGCCTACAACCAGGTCGAGCTCAAGAACCTCATCAACGGCACCAAGCTGAACGAACGTTTCCGCTCGGCCGAGACCGTCGAGCGCGTGCGGCTCGAGCAGAAGGACTTCTCCTATCTCTACGAGCAGGGCGAGGCGCTGGTGTTCATGGACACCGAAAGCTACGAGCAGCTCGAGCTGAACAAGGATTTCGTCGGCGACCGCGCCGCCTTCCTGCAGGAGGGCATGAAAGTCACCGTCGAGCTCTACGAGGAGCGCCCGATCGGCATTTCCCTGCCCGACACCGTCGTGCTGACGATCACCGAAGCCGATCCGGTCGTGAAAGGCCAGACGGCCGCCTCCTCCTACAAGCCCGCGGTGCTGGAGAACGGCATTCGCGTGCTGGTGCCGCCGTTCATCTCCTCCGGCGAGAAGATCGTGGTGGACACCAACGAGATCACCTACGTCCGCCGCGCGGACTGACAGCCGGCATGGCCCGTTCCGCTCTTCTCAACGTGATGGTCCAGGCCGCCACCAAGGCAGGCCGCTCGCTCGCGCGCGACCTCGGCGAGGTGCAGAACCTGCAGGTTTCGCTGAAGGGGCCTGGCGACTACGTCACCCAGGCCGACCGCAAGGCCGAGGACATCATCTTCACCGAATTGTCGCGCGCCCGGCCGGGCTACGGCTTCCTGATGGAAGAGCGCGGCGAGGTGGCGGGCGAGGACGGACAGCATCGCTGGATCGTCGATCCGCTCGACGGCACCACGAACTTCCTCCACGGACTGCCGATCTTCGCGATCTCCATCGCCTTGGAGCGCCAGGGCCAGATCGTCGCTGCCGTCGTGCTGAACCCGGCGATGGACGAGCTCTACACGGCTGAACGCGGCGGCGGCGCCTTCCTCAACGACCGCCGCATGCGGGTCGCCGCGCGGACAAAGCTGTCCGACTGCGTGATCGGCACCGGCACCCCGCACCTCGGCCGAGGCCACCACGGCCATTACCTGGTCGAGATGCGCAACGTGATGGGCGAAACGGCCGGCATCCGCCGCCTCGGCTCGGCGGCGCTCGACCTCTGCTACGTCGCCTGCGGCCGCATGGACGGGTTCTGGGAGGAGCCGCTGGCGCCGTGGGACATGGCGGCGGGCATGCTGCTTATCCGCGAGGCGGGCGGCTTCCTGTCCGACAAGAGCGGCGGCCAGGACATGTTCGGCACCGGCCAAATCGTCGCCGGCAACGAGACGATCCACCGCGCTCTGCTCAAGACGCTGAAGAAACCGATCTCGGAGTGATCCGGGCGGCCCTTCTCAGCCCGCGCCGGAATCACCGCTTCGTTACCGCGCTTCCCGAAGCGCGACGCTGTCGCGACGCAGCCGCTTTTCCAGACGGCGCAGCGCCAGCGAAAGGCCGACGGTCAGGATCAGGTAGATATAGGCGACGATCGAATAGGTCTCGAAGAAGCGGAACGAGCCGGCCGCGTAGACCTTGCCCATCTGTGTGATGTCGGCGACGCCCAGAACCGAAACCAGCGAGGAATCCTTCACCATCGACACGAAGTCGTTGCTGTAGGGCGGCAGGATGGTGCGGAAGGCCTGCGGCCAGACGATGTGGCGGAAACGGCGGTAGCGCGACAGGCCGAGCGCCTTGCCAGCCTCCACCTGGCCGATGTCGACCGCCTGGATGCCGGCGCGGAAGATCTCCGCTATGAAGGACGAATAGGCGATCGTCAGCGCGATGACCGCCCGCCACAGCAGCGATACGTCGCGCACCTGCATTTCGCCGATCCAGCCCGCCGCCTGAAGCGGCGCGGCAAGCCAGTTCCAGCCGGTCACGAACGCCGGCACGCCGGCGAAGGCGATCCAGAACAGCAGCACCAGGATCGGCACGCCGCGGATGATCTCGATGTAGAAGCGGGCGAGCTGCCGCAGCCATATGGAGCCCGACAGGCCCATCAGCGCGATGCCGAGACCGAGCGCGGAGGCCATCGCGAAGGCCACGACGGTCACGAAAATGGTGACCCAGATGCCCTGGATCACTGTGCGGAAAACCTGCGCGTAGAGGTCGTTGGACCAGATCACGACCGCGACGCCGACCGCGATCACGACCGCCGCGACGAGCCAATAGGGGAAATCCTCGCGCTGGACGCCGCGGGCCGCCATCATGTCAGCCGGCGGCGGCGCGGAGAGACGCCGGCCGCTGGAAAAGCTGCTCACGCACGCCGCCGCTCCACTGGTCGACCTCGCTTTCGGAGGCGAGCGTAAAGCCCTGCCGCTCATAGAGCGCGCGGGCCGCCTGCAGCCCGGAGAAAGTCGTCAGCCAGCACGGGAGGCCGGCTTCATCGCAGAAGGCGATGGCGCGGGACAGAAGCACGCCTCCAAGCCCGGTTCCGCGCGCGTCGTTGGAAACGATGAACCAGCGCAGGTGCGCGCCGGACGGCCCGCCGCCCGTGACGTCGAGGGTCACCGAGCCGACGACGCGGCCATCGTGGTAGGCGTTGAGAAAAAGGTCCCTCGCGGGGTCGCGCCGCGCCAGGAATTCCGCCAGGCCGGCGGCCACCTTAGCCTCGAAGACCTGCCCGAAACCCCAGTGGCGGTGATAGTAGCGCGCATGCAGGCCGACGATGTCTGCCAGGCAGCCTGGACGGTAGGCGTCGAATTCGGGCGTCAATGCGAGGCCAGCTGCTCAGCCGCCCGGCTTGTAGTCGACGAACCACTTCTGCGTGATCTTGTCGAGCGTGCCGTCCGCCTTGAGCGCGGCGATGCCGGCGTTGATCGGCGCGACCAGGTCGGAGCCCTTCGGAAAGATGAAGCCGAATTCCTCCGCCTGCAGCGGCTCGCCGATCATCTTGAGCTTGCCGCCGGAGCCTTCGCTGATCGCCTTGCCGGCCGCGCTGTCGGTCAGCACCAGGTCGACGTCGCCCGCCTGCAGCGCCGCGACCGTGGCCGCGAAGGTTTCCATCAGCTTGATGCGCGAGTTCTGCTCGTTGCCGTCGAGCACATTGTAGACGGCGACGTAGAAGGGTGAGGTGCCGGCCTGCGCGCCGACCAGCAGCTTCTCGTCGGCCGCGAAGCTTTTCGGGTCGGTGAAGCGCGCCTCGTCGCCGCGTACCAGCATGTAGATCTCGGAGCGCATGTAGGGGTCGGAGAAGTCGACCTTCTCCTTGCGGTCGTCACGGATGGTGATGCCGGTCATGCCGATATCGAACTGCTTGTCGGAGACCGACTGGATCATCGCGTCCCAGGAGGTGTTCTGGTACTCGACCTTGAAGTTGAGCCGCTTCGACAGCTCTTCCATCGCGTCATATTCCCAGCCGACCGCCTTGCCGCTCGCCGGATCCACGAACTGCAGGGGGAAATAGGCGTTCTCGGTGACCACCGTGACGGTCTTGCCGCCGAGGTCCGGAAGCGCCTGCGCCATCG
>JAEUMA010000228.1 GCA_016793565.1 Rhizobiaceae bacterium | reverse complement strand
GGCCGTGGCGCGCGATGGCGACGATGAGGATGCCCAGCATCGTCCCGTTGAATAGATGCCATAGGAAGTGCGTACCGAGCGGCAGGCTGGCGCAGACATCCTCGTCGATAGAGCGAAACACCAGGGCCAGGCAGAAGACGGCGAAGGCGGCCAGAAAGTAGCGCCCGGCCGGATGCCCCCTTGCCGCCAGCACGCCGCCGAACAACGGCAGTCCGACGAAGGCGGCGAGGTAGCCCGTGGAGCCGTTGGTCGCCTCGCGCAGCCAATTAGGCACCGACCACGTCAGCAGGCCCGCCGCGGCGTAGAAGCCAAAGAAAAGCAGGAGCGTGATCGGCCAGGAAAAGCCGAACATGCGCCGCAGCGCGAAAATGGTCATCGCCAGGACAAGGGTGGCGATCGGCAGAACGTCGGCGACCACCGTCGCCCGGTTGGCGAACATATGGAAGGCCGCGGAGCCGATCCCGATCACCACGATCCACCAGGCGAGCACCTCGGCGAACAGGCCGGCATCGTTGCGGCGCGCCATCGCCACCCCGGCCAGGCCTACGACCAGAAAGACCAGGTTGGTGAGGAGGTTCACCGGTTCCGACCACAGCGAGGCGTCCGTGCGCTCGCAATAGAGATCGACGGGAGCGAGAAGCGTCTCCAGCATTTTCGCAAAGCCCCGCGGATCGGCGTTTGCAGGACAATGGCGCGAGGGCATTTTCAATCGGTTAAGGCGGTGGGGTGGCGAACGCCTCCATTTTCTCACGCCCGTCTGTCACCGCAACGTGACTTCCCGTTGAAGGTCACTTCTGCCACATCTCACGGCAACCACAACAACAGCCGGCTTCACCGGCGTGGATTCGGGACGGTCATGGAGCGTAGAGGAATGAGGCGGCTGGCGCTCGCGCTGGCAGTGGCGTTGTCGGCTTCGGGCGCCCTTGCGCAGGAGGCGAAGCGACCCCTCGGCGTCGTCGAGCTCTTCACAAGCCAGGGGTGCAGTTCCTGCCCGCCGGCGGACCGGTTCTTCGGCGACCTCGCGCGCGCGGGCAACGTCATCGCGCTCGCCTACCATGTCGACTACTGGGACTATCTCGGCTGGCGCGATACGCTGGCCTCTCCCGACAACACGGCACGCCAGAACGACTATCGCGAGGCCTTCGCGGCGCGCTCGGTCTATACGCCGCAGGCGGTGATCAACGGACGCGAGCACGTCAACGGCGCCGATCGCGCCGCCGTGCTGCGGACCATCGAGGCGATGGCGGCGGACGGCAAGGGCCTCAATGTCGGCATCTCGGTCAGGCGGACGGCTGACCGCCTGGTAATCGAAGTCGGCGCGGCGCGGGAACCCGTCGGCGAGGCGATGGTGGTGCTGGTTTCCTTCCGTCCGGCATCTGTGGTGGCGATAGACCGTGGCGAAAACAGCGGCAGCACCCTCACCTACTGGAACGCGGTCTCCTCAGTACGGACTGCCGGCATGTGGAACGGCGAGCCGGCGCGCTTCGAACTGCCCATCAAGGAAGTGTCGCGCAAGGGGTCGGGCGGATGCGCCGTCCTGCTGCAGGCGATGGCCGCAGGCGGACTGCCGGGCCCTATCCTGGGCGCCGCCCTGCTCGACAGGCCGTAGTGCCGACGGACAGAGGCCGCGAAGCGTGTCTCCCGAAGCGGGAACCGGGTTCGCTACTTCGGTACAAAGACACGCGAGAAACAAGGAGCCAAACCGCTCTGGAAGCCGCGCAGGACATAAAAAACCCGGCGCCAGCAGGCCGGCACCGGTCTAGCCTTCGGGAGTGTGCGCCAGCGATTTCAAGGCTGGAGTTGGTTCGATCCGACCAGGACCCGTGGGCGGGGGGCTTGGGGTTTACAGGCCGCAGCCGGACCGAACCGTCTCAGGCAACACGGGGATCGTCGTTCCGGATTGCGGCTGAACGGCGCATTTTTCATGGCGAAAATAAGGCGCAGGATCACCATTTCCAACACTGTGTCCCTTATTGTTATCCCTGTGTGAACCATTCCGGAACGGTCTGTCCCACCCTGTGGCGAAGCTGCGGACACGGCGCCGGTGCGCCGGTCAGGCCTCGGGGTTGCAAATCGCGCCCGTAGCGCGCACCTTTGCACTGTCGCGGAACTGTCATGTCTGGGGAGGGCCGAGAATGGCCGATCGCGGTGGAGGTTCGGAGGACGCGGAGGATTCCGCGACCTTGATCTCGTTGCACGAGGTGCGACGGGAGAACAGAGAACTCCCCGTTTCCTTCAACCGACGCGAACTCGACCAGATCCTGCGGCTCTACGGCCGCATGGTCGCCGCCAACGAATGGCGCGACTACGCCATCGATCACCTGTCCGACAGGGCTGTGTTCTCGGTTTTCCGCCGAGCCAGCGAAACGCCGCTGTTCCGGATCGTGAAGAACCCTGCTCTGGCGCGCAAGCAGGGCGCCTACAGCGTCGTCGCGCCGACCGGACTGATCCTCAAGCGCGGCCACGATCTCGGCAAGGTGCTCACCGTATTCGACAGCAAGCTGCGCCTCGTCGGCGCCTGATCACCGGCTTTCGCGGAAGCGCCGCTCGGGCAGCGATGCCGGGTCCGGCGGCGAGGTGTCGCCGCCATTGAGTGCCAGCTGCATGAAGACCGTGTCGAGCCAGCGTCCATGCTTGAAGCCCGATCCGCGCAGCGTGCCGGAATGCGCGAAGCCGAGGCCTGCGTGCAGCCGCACGGACGGGCTTTCCGGCCCGCCGTCGCCGATGACGGCGACGATCTGGCGGAAGCCAAGCCGGGTCGACGCTTCGATCAGCCCCGCCAGCAGCAGCCGGCCGGTTCCGCGCCCTTTCGCCTGCGGGGCGACGTAGACGGAATCCTCCACGATGAACCGATAGGCCGGTCTCGGACGGAAGGGTCCGGCATAGGCGTAGCCGAGCACTGCGTCATTCGTCTCGGCAACCAGGTAGGGAAAACCGCCCTCGGTCAGCACCGAGAGGCGCCGCCGCATCTCGGCAAGGTCCGGCGGGTCCAGCTCGTATGTCGCCGTTCCGTGCACGACGGCATCGGCATAGATGTCGGCGATGGCGGGAAGGTCTGCCTCGCGGGCGGGACGTATCGGCATTGGGCGTGTCGCTGATCGAAACCCCCGATGCATGCCCCACGGAGCGCCAAAAGAAAAGGGCGGCCCGAAAGCCGCCCCGTCGATGCCGTCAGCCTGCCCGGCTCAGTTGCGGTTGCCCATGAACTGCAGCAGGAAGGTGAACAGGTTGATGAAGTCGAGATAGAGCCTCAAGGCGCCCATGATGGCCTTGCGGCCGGCGACCATCGCGTCGTCGCCCTCATAGTACATTTCCTTGATCTTCTGCGTGTCGTAGGCGGTCAGCCCGGCGAAGACCAGCACGCCGATCGCCGAGATGGCGAACTGCAGGGCCGACGACTGCAGGAAGATGTTCACCAGCATGGCGATGATCAGGCCGAACACGCCCATGATCAGGAACGAGCCCATGCCCGTCAGATCCGTCTTGGTGGTGTAGCCCCACAGCGACAGCGCGCCGAAGGAAGCGGCCGTGATGAAGAAGGTCTGGACGATGCTGGCGGTCGTGTAGACCAGGAAGATCGACGAAAGCGAGATGCCCATCACCGCGGCGAAGGCCCAGAAAGTCGCCTGCGCGGCCGATACGCTCATCGTGTGGACCCTGAACGACAGGAAGAACACGAAGGCGAGCGGGGCCAGCATGACCACCCACTTCAGCGGCGAAGCGAAGATCGCCATGCCGAAGGAGGTCAGCATGCGGCCGTTGGACATCGTCGCCACGGCCGAGGCCGGGTCGGTGGTGGTCGCCATCATGACCGTACCAACGGCCGCGAGGCCGGTGATGACAAGGCCGATGGCCATCAGATTGTACACCTTGACCATGTAGGCGCGCAGGCCCTGGTCGATCGAGGCGTCAGCGCGCGTGCCAGCCGTCGCTACGCGGGTCTGGTAGTTGCGGAGTTCAGCCATGGAATTCCTCTGTTGCTTCTGTCCCGTCGGGTGTCGGGCCTGAGCCCAGGCGCCGCTGGCGGGACTCCAGCATGCCTGCGGCGGAATATGATGCTTGTTTGCGTCGAGAACAAGACCTGTCTCGCTGCGCAACACCTCGTGATCGCATAATTTTTCCTACGAGCGCATACACACTCGTTACCGTCTGATCTTAGCGTTACGAGAGCGTTGCCGCCAGAGCATTTCCTGTGAACCCTCAGTCACTCTGCCGGAGGGCATTTGCTCCCAAGGTCGAGGGTTTCCGGCGAAGGCCGTGGTGGTGCGACGGTCGAGGCGGAACCCGAAGGAATTGGGTCAAATTCACCCGGCCCGTAGGGTTTCCCGGTGGCGGGTGCACACTGTGTCGAGCCGCTCGCCCGATGGCGGATCGCCGCGCCATCG